>RGGS01000009.1 GCA_010024525.1 Verrucomicrobiota bacterium
CCACGGCTCTCATAGCGCCCATCTGAATAATTGTTCCAATCTCTCCCCCGTCCGGCTACCCCGCCATAACCATAGTAACCGCCACCACCATAGTATCCACCGTAGTAGTTGTTGTATCCGTAATAATCCTGATCATTGGCGTCCGCCCAAAGGATGAGAGGGCGCCGTACAGGGACCACGTCTTGGGAAACAGCCTCGGAAACAAGCAAGCCCGCTAAAAGAATGAATAGATTTCGCATGTGGTTAGCATGGGTCATTTCTGGTCCGCCTCAATTCCTTTTCCATCGCGTCCCGATCATTCACCCGTAACTGAGAGCATTTGACATTGCCTCTATCCAACGTATGGAAGAGGTATGAAATACATCCTATTCACACTTGGTTTACTCACCTTGTCTTTAGCCCCCACTTATGCCCATTGCGGCCACTGCGGAACGGAGGACTCTTCCCATTGCTCTGACTCATCCAAGAAAACCGATAAAGACAGCAAATCCAAGAAGACGGACGGAACCGAAAAGACCGGCGAGGTCAAGTAGACCTCTCCAGCAACGTGGTTCCCAGCGAAGCAGCCGCTCGGCTCTGCTCGGCCTGCGGGATGTGCTGTGACGGAACTCTCTTTCACTCCGTTCTTCTTCAGCCTGAAGACAACTCCCGTCAATTGGCCTCTCTAGGACTCAAGATCAAGAAAAGGAACGGACGGACGTTCTTTCACCAACCCTGCCCGACTCATCACCAAGGTCAGTGCCGAATCTACCCGGATCGGCCCCGGCGTTGCCGGCAGTTTAACTGCCAGCAGCTCCTCCGCTTGGCAGACGGGAAGACATCGGAAGCTCAGGCCCTCACAACCATTCACGATGCCCGCCGCCTTGCCGACCAAGTCGGGCAACTCATGAATCAAATCGAGGAGACCAACCCCCTTCGCGGCCTCGCAGCCCGCTGTGCCAGCGCGCTGGATGCGGGCCATCGTGGTCCGTTGCACGAACAGCTGGAATCTGCGATGAAATCCCTGGAAGCGTTTCTGGAATCTGAATTCCGCGTAAAGTTCTAGCCTGGGAGAATCTATCCAGCCTGGGCCAACTGACTCCAGTTCGTGGTGTAGGCTCTGGACCGCATCCCGCTCTTCATCCTCCACCCTCTCGCCTTCACGGCTTCTCCGGATCCTTCTCCCTTCATCTTTATCTTGCTTACTCCCATACTTCCCCGAGTGATCACCGGATTCTTTCGGTCGCCCAGTCTCCGGTTGATCCGATCCACAATCCGATCAATATCCACCCGCGGTTCTTTGCGGATCCCCCCGAACTCCAGCGCGGGCTGAAGACAGCTTTCGTTAACCAATCCTCCCAGCATGACTCCCACTTTCTTGTACCGATACCCCACACGGTAAATCCTCTGTAGCAATTTTCCGGCAATTCCCATCAGATTGGCCGTGGCTTGAACGGGCTCATCCAGGTCGACCCCCGCTCCAGGGCAGTACTGTGGCTCTCCTTTTCGGAAACGGTTTGTCTGCAAAAACACATCCACCCGGGTCGCCCACAGGCCAAACCTTCTTACCTTTTCGCTCGCTCGGGCCACATGATTGGCCAGTGCTTCCTCCAACTCCTCCAACGCCTCCACCGGCGCCCCAAACGATCGGCTGGCCATCACTCCCTTGCGATCCGGCGGCATCTCTTCCAGTTCCAAACACCTTGTCCCATTCATCTCTCTCAGCATCCTCTCCCCCACCACTCCCAGACTTTTCCGGATCTGTCGCGGCTCTGCCCTCTTAAAATCCAGTGCCGTATTGATTCCTAATCCCGCCAACCGCCTGGCCAGATTCTTGCCGACCCCCCACAACGCTTCGCACCCCACCTCGGCCATCAGCTTCTCAGCTCCCTCACCTTTTCGGATTTCAAACACGCCCCCTGTCCTCTCCCGATTCTTCTTGGCATGACGGTTCGCCAACTTGGCCAGCATCTTGGTCTCCCCGATCCCGATGCATACCGGAATTCCCGTCCACCGAAGCACCTTCGACCTCAGTTTTCTTGCCTCTTCCAATCCAAAATCCTCCTCCAGTTCCAAAAACGCCTCATCAATTGAATAAACCTCCATCACGCCTACCTCATCCCGCAGGATCGACATCACCCTCGCAGACATATCCCCATACAGCGTGTAGTTGGAACTGAACACCCTCACCCCATGCTTCCGGATCACCTCCTTCTGCTCATGCCAGGGTGCCCCCATCGGAATCCCCAAGGCCTTGGCCTCCTCGCTCCGTGAAATGATGCACCCGTCGTTGTTGGATAGGACCACCACCGGCACCCCGATCAGCGACGGATCGAAGACCCGTTCGCACGAGCAGAAGAAGTTATTGCAATCCACCAAGGCCAGTCTGCTCATGCGCCCTACCTCGCCTGATGAATGACAAAAGCCACCACGCCCCAAATCACGAGTTCCTGATCCCCGGAAAGCTCGATCCGGGGAAACTTCTCGTTGGCCGCTTCCAGAAAAACCTTTCCTTCAAGCGTGCGAAACCTCTTCACGGTGAACTCCCCGTCGATCATCGCCACCACGATCCGCCGGTCCGATGGCGTCAACGATCGGTCCACCACCAGGATGTCCCCGGTATGGATCCCCGCATCCCGCATCGAATCCCCCTTCACCCGCACGAAAAACGTCGAGGCCGGATTACGGACCAGTTCCTCGTTCAGGTCGATGGATCGCTCCAGATGGTCGTCAGCCGGCGAAGGAAATCCCGCCTGCACCTTGGCCGAAAAAAGCGGGAGTTTGAGTGATTTCCGTTTGGCGAAAGGAACGGGAGCCTCGACTTCCATGCCTCATCTTGGAACCGCCCGAAGCGGCCGACCAGCCTCATTTGCCCCGACCTATGGACGGGGTACCTTTCCTTATGAACGAGATCATGATGACACTGGGATGGGCGCCTTGGTTTGTCCCTCGTGGAGTCGATCTGATCAACAACCTGCCAGCGGTGATTATCACCCTCTGGCTCGGGTTGGTCTTCTCCACGATGGTCTACTTTCACGGCAACGTGAAAGACCTGGAGCCCAAACCCGGTTCGGTCACACCGATCCAGAAAACAGCCGCAGGGCTGATGTTTTTGGTCGATGCGATCATGCTGGGACTTGCCTTTTACCTGATCCTCCGCTGAACCGAGCGGTTTTCAGAGAGGGGCCAAAGTCGCCCTCCCCCTGCATTCTTGCATTGAATCGTTTTCGCGAAGTCTGACCTCGACACACCATGGCACGGGGTCATTTTCCCTTGTTTTCACCCAGAACCGGACGGATTAGCATGTAACCTCAAGATGAAGAAATTCCCTGTCGATATCACCGAAAGCGGCATCCGCGCTCTCCTCAACACGCCAGACAGCTATGCCCGTCGTTTTACCGAGACTTCCCTTCGCGCTCTTCTGGGTCACTCCCAGATCAAGGGCACCCTCACCAACCAGCAGAACGAATTTCCTCCCGTCCCCTGGGATATGGAAAAGCTCCGGGCCAAGGTCCAGGGTGAAATCTCCAAACATGTGTTTGGTTGGTATGGGGAATCCGAATCCGCCGCCGGAGACAGCACCCGAAAAAATATCGAAGCCTTTTCTAGGTATCGCGTCACCCCCCGCTACCTCCGTTCCGATAAATCCTTCGCCTACGCCCAAACTGTGTTTCTTTCGTCCAAGGAACTTGGAGTCACCCGTTTAAACAGTCCCACGCCGGTGTTTGTCGCCCCTTACGGAGCCGCCAGCCTGTACGGGAAAAAGTCGGATGAGATTTCCTGCGCCCAAGGCGCCACAGATGCCAATGTGGTACACACCCTCGGCCATCTGACCAAATACTCCCTCGAGAAGATTCGCCGGGCGGTACAGGACAATTCCTACTACTTCAACCCCCGCCTCCGCAGCCCGGGGGGCGCCCCGCCGTTTTCCATGTTTCAGATTTATCTTACGGATGACGATGACATCAATCGGTCCATCATCGAGCGGGTCAAGCGAACCAACCTTTCCGTCCTTATCCTGACCATCGATGCCGGAGCCGGGCACGGCGGCATTCAAATGATGGATGACTATGCCGACTTCACCTACGCCTCCAAAATCGCCGGGAACCTCTTTGCCGACCCGATGTTCAACTATAAATGCTTCCTGAGGAACCGTTGCGTCGGAAGCCGCACCCCCACGGTGCTGGCCTATGCTTCCCGGCGGTTGCGCATTCCTGTGGCCAAGTTGGCCGGTAGTTTCGATCTGAAAAAAGCCTTCACTTACGCCCGCGATATTCAGTTCAAGGGGATGGCTAAACAAAATTCGGACAAAAACCCAAAGTCCAAGATGTATCCTTGGTCGGTGGCCTACCTGAGCCGTTTGGCTCACACCCGGGAAACCATCTCCCCTGCTTACTCTAAAATCATCCACCGTCGCGGCATTCCAATGGTGGTGAAAGGCGTCATGAGCGTCGAAGACGCGACGGCTGCACAGCAATCAGGGGCCGACGGAGTTTATGTCAGCAACCACGGGGGCCGTTTCGTTTTCAATGCCGCCAGTCCGATCGATGTCCTCCGGACCATTCATCAGAAAGTGAAAAAAACGGATCCCCGATTTGGCGTCTGGCTGGACAGCGGGATTCGTAGCGCCACCGATATCCTAATTGCCTACTCCCAAGGCGCAGAATTCGTCGGAATTGGACGGCCGGTTATTTACTCATGTGTCGACAATGGCCGGGGCGGAGTCCGACAGGTTCTCCAGTCGATTCTTTACACCCTGCGCGATCAAGCCCGCCTCTGTGGACTCACCTCCCTAAACGAGCTCCACGAAAAACGCGGCCCATCCATCGTTCATCGAGAAAGCTAGACGGACTCAATCGGGGTCAGGCCAGTAAACCCTCATATGATTTGCCAAAGAAAACCCCACCGATAGGGTTGCGGAATGGCTAAAAATCTTACCGTAGTTGAATATGTCATCCGGCGTTTGGCTGAACTTGGAATCGACCGCGCTTTCGGCGTCCCCGGCGATTACTCTTTCCCGATTGATGATGCCATTGAAGCTTCAGACAAATTATCTTGGGTCCTTTGCTCGAACGAATTGAACGCCTCCTATGCCGCGGACGGTTACGCTCGTCGCCGCGGAGCCGCGATCCTCACCACCACGTACGCCGTGGGAGAACTCAGCGCCGTCAACGGCGTGATGGGCGCCAAAGCCCATCGCGTTCCCATTTTTCACATCGTGGGGGCTCCCAGCACCCGCATCCAGCGTCGCCGCGAGGTGACCCACCACACCCTCGGGGACGGGACGTACAATAATTTCTTCGATCTTTCCGCCGCCACCGCCTGCGTCAGCGCTCATCTCACCCCGGATAACGTTGTTTCCGAGCTGGAACGGCTCATTCGAGAAGCGTTCCGTCTGAGCCAGCCCGCCTACATGCTGATTCCCGAGGATTTCGCCAAAATGCCGATTCACGGAACCCCGGTCAAAGGCACCCGCTTGACTTCCATCTCCCGCGGACGCAGCAACCCAAAGGAACTCCGGACTGCGGTCCAAGCCATTGTCAGTCGGATGAAAAAAGCCCGCCGGACAGTGGTTCTCCCCACCTTCCATGTCGGTCGTTACAACGCGAAGGCGGATCTGCTCTCATTCCTCAAACGCACTCGGCTACCGTTTTCCATGACGCAGATGGATAAAGGGCTCCTTGATGAGTCCCATCCACAATATATCGGCGCTTATGGCGGAAATTCTTCGTTCCCTGCCTCCGTGGCTTCCACCGTGGAAAACTCCGATCTCCTTCTCAATGTCGGAGGCTTGATCCGGGAAGATTTGAACACCGGACTTTGGACAGATCGGTTGGAGAAAGTTCCAACGATCACCATCGGACCGGATTATGTGGAGACCGACAGCCAGACTTTCACCAACGTCCAAATGCATGACGTTCTTCGCGCCCTCGCCCGGGTGGCACCTCAGGCCAAAAGCGTCCGGCGCTCACCACCCAAGCTACTTCCCATGAGTGGCTCAGGCCATGACCCCATCGGTTCCAACTCGTTCTATCCCCGCTTACAACGTTTCCTGCGCTCAGGGGACACTCTTGTGGCGGAAACCGGCACCTGCTCGCTTCACCTCGGCAAAATATGGTTGCCCGAGAATGTCGGCTTCGAGTCCCAGCTGCTTTGGGGCTCGATTGGTTGGGCGACCCCCACCACGCTGGGGGTGGCCCTCGCCGAACCCAAGCGGCGGACGATTTTGGTCACCGGCGATGGCTCCCACCAGCTTACCGCGACGGAAATCGGGGTCATGGGCCGTTACGGAATTAATCCCATCATCATTTTACTCAACAACGGGCTCTACGGCATTGAGGATATCCTCAGCCAAACCGGACATGTCTACGACTCCTTGGCCGGGTGGGATTACCATACCCTACCCGCCGCCATGGGATGTCGCGACTGGTTCTGTACCCGGGTGGAAACTGTGACCGAACTGGAGTCCGCCCTCGAAACGGCCCGCAACCACTCAGGCGCCAGCTATCTTGAGCTGATAATCCCACCAGAAGAGAGTCAGCCCCTACCCAAAAAAACCATTAACCGTATTTACAAAACATACGCCTAGTAAGCACCCGCCACCTTCGGGTTGAATTAATTCGACTCGGCTGAGCCGGGTTCCTTACCATTTTATCTCCCCGAATCATGGGGAAACAGGAGAACCTACCATGTCCACCGCATCCAAATGCCCTTTTTCCGGAAGCACCGGTGCCCGCACAGAACCCATCGCCCCATCCAACGACTCCTGGTGGCCCCATCGACTCAATCTCAAAATCCTCGGTCTCCATTCCGAGAAGACCAACCCCATGGGGAAGAACTTTAACTACGCCGAGGAGTTCAAAAAACTCGACCTGCCGGCCGTAAAAAAAGACCTCTATACCCTGATGACCAGCTCCCAACCCTGGTGGCCGGCTGATTGGGGGCATTATGGTCCCTTCTTCATCCGGATGGCCTGGCACAGCGCCGGGACCTACCGGATTGCGGACGGGCGCGGAGGTGCAGGCACGGGAAATCAGCGCTTTGCCCCGATCAATAGCTGGCCCGACAACACCAACCTCGATAAGGCCCGCCGCCTCCTCTGGCCGGTCAAAAAGAAGTACGGCAATAGACTCTCTTGGGCTGATCTTTTTATTCTGGCCGGAAACTGCGCCCTTGAGTCCATGGGCTTCAAAACCTTCGGCTTTGGCGGTGGGCGAGAAGACATCTGGGAGCCCGAGGACGACATTTATTGGGGATCCGAAACCACCTGGCTTGGCGACAAGCGCTATACCGGCGACCGCGAGCTGGAACAGCCACTTGGCGCCGTTCAAATGGGTCTGATCTACGTCAACCCTGAAGGCCCAAATGGCAAACCTGACCCCGTGGCCTCCGGTCGTGATATCCGGGAAACCTTTGCCCGCATGGCCATGAACGATGAGGAGACCGTCGCCCTCGTTGCAGGTGGACACACGTTCGGCAAATGCCACGGTGCGGGCGACCCTAAACTGGTCGGTCGTGAACCGGAAGGTGCGCCCATGGAGGAAATGGGCCTCGGCTGGAAAAACTCCTTTGGCTCCGGCATGGGAGTTTGCACCACCACCAGCGGGATTGAGGGCGCCTGGAAACCGAATCCCACCAAATGGGACATGGGCTACTTCAACATGCTTCTGGGCTACGAGTGGGAACTGGTAAAGAGTCCGGCCGGAGCCTGGCAGTGGCTCGCCAAGGACGTGCAGGAAAAGGACATGATCCCCGACGCCCATGATTCCTCCAAAAAGCACCGCCCGATGATGACCACCGCCGACATGGCCCTGCGTATGGACCCTATCTACGGACCGATTTCCAAGCGGTACCACCAGAATCCTCAACTCTTTGCCGATGCCTTTGCCCGAGCCTGGTTCAAACTCACCCACCGCGACATGGGTCCCCGCTGCCGCTATCTCGGCCCCGAGGTCCCCAAGGAGATTCTCATCTGGCAAGATCCGGTCCCGCCCGTCGAACATAAGCTGATCGGTGAACAGGAAACTGCCGCCCTAAAAAAGAAGATTCTCGGTTCCGGCCTGCCACTGAATCAATGGGTGAAAGCGGCTTGGGCCTCCGCCTCCACCTTCCGTGGATCCGACATGCGTGGCGGCGCCAACGGAGCCCGAATTCGTCTGGCCCCACAAAACACCTGGGAGGTCAATGAACCCCGGGAACTTTGCCAAGCCTTTCAAAAGCTCGAACCGATCCGGGCCGAGTTTAATGCTTCGGCCAAAGGCGGAATGCAGGTCTCCCTCGCCGACCTCGTCATCTTGGCAGGATGCGCTGCCGTGGAGGAAGCGGCCAAGAAGGCTGGTCACAGCATCAATGTCCCCTTCTCTCCGGGTCGCACGGATGCGACTCAGGAACAGACCGATGTGGCCTCGTTCTCCGTACTCGAACCCTTGGCCGACGGATTCCGAAACTACTCTCGCCAGGGTCTCAAAGCCCCCGCAGAGGAGTTGCTGATCGATAAAGCCCAACTAATGAAATTGACCGCCCCGGAAATGACCGCCTTAATCGGAGGTCTGCGGGTGCTCGACACCAACTTCGGCCACACCCAACACGGGGTCTTCACCGACAAACCAGGAACCCTCAGCAACGACTTTTTTGTCCACCTCACGGATATGAATATTCAATGGAAGCCTTCGGCTGTGGGCGGCCTTTACGAGGGGCATGACCGAAAAACGGGCAAAGTCAGGTGGACCGGCACCAGGGTGGATCTAGTGTTTGGCTCTAATTCAGAGCTTCGGGCTCTCTCCGAAGTCTACGCACAGGACGATGCCAAGGAGCGGTTTGTGAAGGATTTTATCGCAGCCTGGTCGAAAGTAATGAATCTCGATCGCTTCGACCTGAAGTCATAAGGTCGCCGTTTGATGCTGCCATCCCCAGAGCGGTGACTTTCTCGGCAGGAAGGGAAACAGATGTTCGCTCAAGAAACGTTCCGTAAGGAATTGGGGTTCGCAATATGCACAGATCCAATTCGGATGGATCTTACCTCACAATCCTTGCACTTGGAGAAACCGCGACCTGGGACCTATGGCAAGGTCGAGTGGGACTTCAAAATAAACATAACCTGAACCAACCAGAATTTCGCCTCTAGCTTAATAGGCCGTGCACCATCCTCGCAGAAGCGAGTACCGTGAAATTGGAAAGGATTAGTGTTCGTTACTCTCCGAACGATATTTCTGGTGGCCCTCACGCTGTACTTGATTGATTTGACCCACAAGAGCTTTGGCCTCATCCCACTTGCCTGCTTCGATGGCCTTACCGAGCGAATCAACTTCATCCGCCAACTCATCCATCTTGTTCCTGTAACCCTCTAAAAAAGACCCCTTTTGGTCTGCCGGGATATGAGAGGCTTTCTCAGGGTCCAAGGCTTTGGAGGCCTCGGTGGCTGATTTTAAATCCGCCACCCACGCGAGGTACTTCTGCTTGTCGGCCTCAACCGGAGCCACCATGGCTTTCTTGAGCTCCCGAAAGCTTTTCCGCATCTGATTCATCTTCTTTTCCAAAGGACTGTCCGCATGAAGCTCTGGACATAGCGCGCAAAAGAGAAGCAAGGCACAGCTGGACAGAAATTGATAATTCAACTTCATAGGAATGGGTATGCCAAAGATTGGCCCCGTTGACTAGGAGTTATATTTTTTACGAATACGGTCTGAATTCTTCACGATGGATCAAGGATAAGGCACTGGAATTCTGCCCCCAGTTGACCAACCCCTTCAACATTTTTGCCCCCCCCGAATATGAAAGACTTACCCCGTCCTCGCAGATTCGGACGGGGTGGGATTTGAACCCACGGTAGGGTTTCCCCTACTCCTGATTTCGAGTCAGGTACATTAAACCGCTCTGCCACCCGTCCAGATTTGAGCATAGGCTGGCTAAAGCATCGCTCAAGCTTGGGCATTTGACCTCAATATGATTCTGGCCTTTAATCGAACTCATGTCCGATCCCCTGTCACATGTAAATCTTCCTGCCTCCGGCATTACCACCCACTTTACGGACGAAGCCCGGGCTGCCTTGGCGGGGTATGGTGAGTATGGGGGGATGCTGCTCATAGGCCTCGCCACGATCCTCAGTCGCCGACTTAGGGAAATGAACAAAAAATACGTCGACGCCGCGCGCGTCTGACCCATTGTGCCACGGTCGGAGCCCGGGAACACGGGATTGCTCAACAGGGTGCTCTCGGCCAATCTATCTTTATGGATCTGATGCAAGCCAAGAGGGATGGGTCCGGCACGGTGATCACCTTTGTGGGTCGGTTGGACACGGTTGCCAGCCAGCAGCTCAAAGCCCCCATTCGCGCGGAGCTAGACCGTCAACCGACCAACTTAACCCTGAATTTCCGCGATGTGACATATATTGGTTCCGCGGTTCTTCGCCTAATCTTTGAGGCGGCCCGCGAACTCCAGAGACGAAACGGAACATTTCGCGTCATGGAATGCAGCCCCGACATCCGTCGGGTTTTTGCCCTCACCGGGATGGATCATCTCGTCGACGGAAGCTCCACTCCTCCCGTGACCCACGAGACCAAGGACGGAACTTTGCGGATTTTTATCCAAGGGCGGATGGACGCCGTGCGAGTGGGCGAAGTTCGCGACTCCGTCCGCAAACTGGTCGCAGCCCACCGCGGTCCCGTCCGTTTCGATATCACTGCTGTCCCGTATGCCGCCTCCGCTTTCGTGCATCTTTGCATCGATGCGAGCAAGACCGCCAAGGCCTCGGGAAACAACTTTGGACTGGAACGGGTGGTTCCTGAAGTGGCTCAGGTTTTCCGTCTGGCCGGCCTCCAGTCTCTCCTGCTCTCTTCCATATGAAGAATCCTGAAGTCCGCGTGACCGTCAAAAACCGGATTGAAGATCTCCTTCGGGTAAACTCGGTTTTCGAGAGTTTCGCCACCCAGCATGAAATTGGGGGTCGTTTACGGTATCACCTGTTGGTCTCGATTGAGGAAATTCTGACTAACATCATCAAGTATGGTTTTGATGAGGAGGGGGTTCATCCGATCCACATCACCTTCCGTCACAGTCATGGCCAGATTGAAATGGAGTTCGAGGATCGGGGTCGTGAATTCAACCCACTGGAAATAAGCGAACCAGACCTGGAAAGCCCTATTGAAAACCGTCAGCTTGGCGGCTTAGGAATTCACTTGGTGAGGCAAATGATGGACGAGGCCAAATACCGAAGAGAAGGCGACCGAAATATCCTTATGCTCCGCAAGGCCAAAACCACCCCTTCAACCGCAGCGTAAACCGTTCTCGTCCGACCCTGAAGGCGTAAAAGGATGCCCCAACCGGGGTTATTTCAGCGCGTCCGCGCGTGAGGAGTGGATGGTAAACAACGCAGAAAAACCGCTGATATCAAAGACTTCCTTCACATGGGGCTGCAATGCTGCCAAGGAGATCACCCCACCGGCTGCCTTCATCTTCTTTACGGCCAACAAGAGAGAACGAAGCCCGGCGCTGCTAATAAAATCCAGCGAGGCGCAGTCCAACACCAGTTTCTTCTCCCCTTTGTCAATCACACCAATTAAAGCCTGCTCCACTCCCGGCGCACTGGTCGCGTCCACTTTCCCCTGAAGTTGCACCACCGTTCCGTTGCCTTCCTTGTTGGTGTGAATTTGTACGCTCATGGAAAAAGAATTGCCGACAGTTAACCCCATGTCGAGCAGGATTCCCTCGACATAAACTTGCACCCCACATGGGGATTGACGATCCTAGCCCCCATCATGAAACCCGACCCACTTGCGGATCATATCCGCACCGTCCCTGATTATCCCAAAAAAGGAATTCTTTTCCGTGACATCACCCCACTCCTCGGCAACGCCCAGGCCTTGACCGAGGCCTGCCGCCGGATGGCAGAACCTTTCCAAACCTCCCCTCCCTTGTTTGTGGCAGGCATCGAGGCACGGGGTTTCATCCTCGGGGGGATTGTGGCGCAAATCCTTGGCGCAGGCTTTATCCCCGTGAGGAAACCAGGAAAACTGCCTGCCAAATCAGTAAGTCGCGAGTACGCACTGGAGTATGGTTCCGGCACCCTCGAACTCCACCAGGACTGTGTGAAGAAGGGCCAGCGGGTGTTGCTGGTGGATGATTTGATCGCGACCGGAGGTTCGGCAGAGGCGGCCGTGCTTCTCCTCCGCTCCCTGGGGGCCGTGGTAGAGTCAGGATCCTTCCTGGTGGATTTGCCTGATCTCGGCGGACGCCAACGCCTCGAAAAGATCGGACTGAAAGTCCACTGCCTTTTGGAATATCCGGGAGAGTGATACCTACCAGACGCTTTGGCCGTACCGGCTTGCCGATGCCGGTACTCACCTGCGGTGGAATGCGATTTCAGCACCGCTGGGATGAGGATCCTCCCAAACCCATCCCGGCGGAGAACCAGACCAATTTGGAAAAAACCATCCACCGGGCTCTTGAGCTTGGCATCCGCCACATTGAAACGGCCAGGGGTTATGGAACTTCCGAAGCCCAACTGAGTCCAGTTCTCCAAAAAATCCCCAGGGATCGATTCATCCTGCAGACCAAAGTCGCACCCCAGTCTACCCCGAATGAGTTTGAGAAGGTTTTCCAAACCTCCCTCTCCCGGCTTGGCCTTCCCTGGGTCGACCTCTTCTCCCTTCACGGGATCAACGACCGAGAGACCATGGAATGGTCCCTGCGTCCAGGCGGGTGTCTGGACCGGGCACGCGAATGGCAAAAAAAGGGATTGTGCCGCTGGGTCGGCTTCTCCACCCACGGATCCCCCGAGCTGGTCGAGGAACTGGTTTCCAGCGGACGTTTCGATTACGTCAATCTGCACTGGTACTACATTTTTCAGGAACACACCCGGTCCCTTGCGGCGGCCCAAAAGAACGACATGGGCGTATTTATCATCAGCCCCAATGACAAGGGTGGAATGTTGTATAAACCACCCCCTCTCCTTCGCACCCTTACCGATCCCCTGAGCCCGATGACCTTCAATATACTCTTCTGCCTAAGAAATCCCCTGATTCACACGCTCTCGATTGGGGCCGCCCGACCGACCGACTTCGACGAACACGTGCGCGCCACCCAACAACTCAACCAAGTTGATCAGATCCTCCCATCCATCGAGAAAAAGCTACAGGCCCGATGGGAGGAGGCTCTACCACCGAAATGGAGAAGCAGTTGGGATCAAGGTCTGCCGCACTGGTCGCAGTGCCCCAAAGAGGCAAACTTCCGTGAAATTCTAAGGCTCCACAACCTGGCCATCGCCTACGACCTCGAGGACTATGCCAGAATGAGATACAACCTGCTTGGCCAAGGGGGACACTGGTTTCCCGGCCAACCTCTTGGATCCCTCACGGCGGAGCAAGTGCGCCCCTTCTTGTCTCGTTGCCCCGACCCTGAGTTCACCCTGGCCCGTCTATTTGCCGCCCGGGACTTGCTTGCCGGCGAGAAAGTGAAACGCCTGAGCCGGTCAGACTGACCCCCCTCTACTCTCTCCCCCAGGCTCGCCGATAGACGCTTCGCCCTTCCTGCTTAAACAGTTCTTCAAATTCGCTGGTAGGTTCTTCCAGCCCCTTCCAATCCTGCTGGGCTTTCCATCCGGAACAACGGGCCATCTCGGCGCAGGCCCATTGAAAATAGTCGGCGTCATCTGTGGTCAATTTAAGCACTCCCCCGGAGCGAACGGCGCGCGCCAAGTCCCCCAATAAACGCTCCACCGCCACAAAATCCCTTTCGGGCTCACGTTGGGCCCTTGCCTCGGCATAAATGCCATCCCCAGCCCCCAGATCCACCTCGACCGGCGCAGAGCGACCAAAGACCTCCGGCCATGCATAAGGCGGGAAAAGACGGGTACTAGGAAGCCAAGGATCCTTGGAGGGATCCAAAACCGGATTAGCGGCGCTTTTTGCCACCGAGGCGGACAACCGACTTGCCGGTGGAACGGGCCTTGACCTTGGCAACCAACCCGTTGCGCTTGCTTTTGCTGGAACCGTGTCCGTTCCGTTTGGGCTTGGAAGACGAGCCTTCATCAGCCCCGGCGGGTGACTTGACCTTGAAAAGTCGCACATCACGGAGGCGGGCTATAGCCACCTTGGTTTTCTTCTGCGCTTTTGCCCAATAGACCATGGCAAAACCTTCCCCCACCTCGACTACTTCACCCGCATCGCTGCGACGGGAATCCAGACGAGAAATGGTGGAGCCACAAACGGGATACGGTCCCAAGGGGGGCGGTTGACGCCGGGCCACGACATGACCATTCCCATTACGGCCGTTCAATCCCCCCACCTCCTTAGTGGGCGCGCCTTCCCGGACCGGAATCGCCCGGCGCTCTACAAACATCTGAATCGCCTTCTGCACCTCAGGCAGGGACAGGTGATACTTGCGGGCGGTATCCACCATGTTGAAGTTCTCTTCAAGAATATCGCGGTCGATCTGACCTCCAGGCCCATTGGGGGAC
>RGGS01000081.1 GCA_010024525.1 Verrucomicrobiota bacterium
TGAACCTGTGATTATGCCTTCCCGACACTGAATCGTCGAGCGTGTTTCAACCCCGGTTTTGGACCAACGAAACTCTTTAATTCCAATCCGGCCGCCCCAACCAAAGAGGATCCTTGGCCCCGTCACGGAAGGCTTTCATGGACTCAGGGGAGGACCACATTCTGAGATTGCTGTAAGTCCCATCGGCATTCTCCCACCGCTCGTTCCAAAAGACCGCCCCTCTGATCCGCGGAAAGTCACGCGGGAGATCCTGCATGGCATCCCTCAGCCAATTCGGTTTGCTTCCCGATTCCGGAAATTCCCCCACCCCAATCTCCGCCAGCAGCATCGGCTTCTTGGGGTCAAGTTTTCCCAGATCCTCGTACGCATAGTCGATGCAATCACGGAAGGAGACCCATTTGTTGTCGCGAAACTGCTTCCCATAAACGCTCATCCCCAGCCAATCCACCACATCCCCCCCGGGATAATACGTCTGCATCAGATTCCAATCCTCCCAAGGGGACGAATAATCGTTGGCATGAAAAACCCATTCAACGTTTTCCGCTCCACGTGCCCGGACTCTGCCCACCACATGCCGATAACACTTTTTATATAACTCCGCCGCCACGTACCCCGATCCTTCTTTCAGTTTTTTGTCTCCTCCATAAAAACAGCCCGACCAGGGAAACCAGGTGCCGTTCATCTCCAGTCCCCACGAGACCAAGAGGGGTTTCCCGTAC
Source organism: Verrucomicrobiota bacterium (assembly GCA_010024525.1). Taxonomy (GTDB): domain Bacteria; phylum Verrucomicrobiota; class Verrucomicrobiia; order Methylacidiphilales; family Verrucolacustridaceae; genus Verrucolacustris. Next base: position 720 of record RGGS01000081.1, read on the forward strand.
GCCTTGGCCTCGTCCGCCCAACGATCAATGTAGTCGTCCCACTTGCCTGCGACGATGCTGCGCAGATTAAAACGATCCGGCCCGCGGTCCTGCATGTAGGGCTCGTCCCAGGGAGACCAATAGATCAAAGGCACGGCCCCGTAGCCCGAAACCAACTCCGCCTGCTTGCGGGGGAAACTCTGCCGTCCCCAAAAACTGGAAAAGGCGATGATCGCCTGGCTCTTTCCCACCCGCTTGTCGTAGGCGTCGATGGCTTCCCGACTGACCTTGTCCTCCGCATCCCCTCCGTCCAAATAGGCCCCGAGATAGAGACCCTTTTCCGGGACCTTGATTTTTTTCACCGGCTTCGCGCCCGCAGCCAAGGCAGCCAGCAATAAAATCCCGACCGAGAAGATTCCACCCCTCATGTCGGCTGGGGAAGAGTCTCCGCCCGGGGCCTTTCCAATTTGCGCCAAGAAATCCATCGTCCTGTCACGGTCTTCCAGAGGGCCGCCCAAACCGCCGCCGCCAGCAAGGGTCGGTACACCACGCGCATCCAGAGGTTCCATACGTCCATCTCCTTCTTTGTCTCAACAGGGCCCCGGGATGGGAGGGAGCCTCCGTATGGGCCACGGCTTCGGCCGCATAGGCAATTCTCCATCCGTCGCGATGGAGAGCCAAGGTGAGATCCGCATCCTCCGCCATCGTGTCCTCGCTAAATCCGCCAAGCGACTGAAGCGCCGACTTACGCAAAGCGGAGATTGCCCCGGGCACGACCGTGATGCAGTTCCAACGGGCGTACGCCACACGATCCAGATGAAACCCCGCACTGTACTCCAGCTCTTGCAAGGAGGAGAGAAACTTGCACCGGTTTCCCACCCTTACCCGACCGGACACCGCCCCTACAGAGGGATCCTCCAAACATCTGACAAGAAAAAGTACGGTGCTTTCCTGAAAGTGGGTGTCGGCATCCAGCGTGACGACCCACGGATGTTGGCTGACCGCCAAACCACGGTTTAATGCTGCGGCCTTTCCCCGGTTCGATTGGTGCAAAACCGTGAAACGCTTGTCCTCTTGGGCAAACTCCCGGGCCAGTGCCAAGGTCGAATCGGTTGATCCGTCATCCACCACAATGAATTCCAGGGGCCCGGGATACTTTGTCCGGGCCAAACAACGGAGGGTTTCACGTAACACCCGGGCCTCATTGTAGGCAGGCAGAATCACAGAAACTCCCCGGGGAGTTTTCAAATCTTCCCGAGGGAACGACGAACGAGACCCCCACCAAACCATCAACACCCGAAGCCCTAAAAGGGTGGTGGTCAGGACCAGCAGCGTCCCCAAACTCCTCTCAAACATTCTCCAGAGCCAAAAGACAAAGCGACTGAGCCAGGCCAGGACTGGTTTTTCCGAAGACCAATAGGGCATCGTTTCTGCCGGACCCATACCCAAAAGGGTTCCGACCGTTACCATCTCATCCCCGCGGGAACGAAGATACCGGATGACGAGCGGCAAAGCTTCCACGGTCTGCTCGCGGTCGCCGCCAGCATCGTGAAAGAGAATGGTTTGTCCATGCTCCCTGCCCTCCTTCACGGCTTCGAGAATCGATTCGACCCCGGGCCTCTCCCAATCCCTCGAATCCACGGATTGACCGATCGTCAGGTAACCCAATTGACGGGCGATCCTGAGGGGACGCAGCTCCGCCGCCGTCTGGGGATTGCTGTCCGCATTGTAAGGGGGACGAAAAAACAGCAGAGACCGACCGGTGATTCCCTCCAGCAGTCTTTGGGTGGCATTCAACTCCAACCGAATCTGACCCTCGCTCGTTTTGGACAAATTCGGATGGGTAAAGGTATGGTTGCCCAGCTCGTGCCCCTCCTCGAGGATCCTATGAATCAATCCCGGTTCAGACTCCGCCCTCTCCCCTACTACAAAAAAGGTCGCCGAGACCTTCTCCTTTTTGAGAATATCCAAAATCTGCGGGGTCCATTCCGGGTCGGGTCCATCATCAAACGTCAAAGCCACCTGATTCGGATGGGATCCCCCGCTATGAATGACCGAGGCCGGTTGGGGGAGAGGATCGTAACCGGCACGCCACCGACCATCCCCCATCACTGCAAGGTTGCGGAGTCCCTCTTTTTCATCCAGATAGGGCGCAAGGGCATCCCCGTCCCCCACATCCCCAATGGTCCCGGTCGGGTGCACGGTTCGGGGCAGATCGGCCAGCTGTAGGTCCCGTTTCCCGGCCACCTCCATGACCTTCCAAATGTCATGATCCTCCAAGCCCAGTTTCCAAAGACCGATTCCTCCCGGGGAGTAGGGTTTCAGAATTTCCATCTGATTCGCCAGCGTCACTGCATCTAAAAACCAGACATCGTGCCTCTGCTTTCCCTCCCGATACGCAAAATGAGGCTGATCCGAATGCCAAGGAGCCTCAATTCTGGGGAGCCCAGCCCAGTGCGCCCGCGCCAGCGCATCGTAAAATCCGAGCGTTTCCGCCTGCTCGGAACCTTGGGCCCAATCGTAGCCGTGCAGGCCGAGCGAAATGATCCACTGCTCAGGCTTTCCGTATGACATCATCGCCTTGAGCCACCCCTCGAACCAATCCAGCGAAGCAATCGGTCCGGGGGAATCAAACTCTCCCGTCTCGTCGTGCAACATCACCACCATCCGGTCTGCCTGCTGGCTGAGGGAATCGAGGTCAAAAACCTCCAGCTCACGCCCCACCGGAAGATTGACCCAAAACTCCAAACCGTTCGCATGCAAGGATGTTCCCAATCGCCCCAAGAAACTCTTCAAGGAATCCCTGAAAGACGGATCGATCTCCCCCCAGTCGACCAACACCCCGTGTGCCCTTTCCCGCTGCGCCTGCTCGACTAACTCTTGCATCAGCTTTGCCTGATCGCTCTCCCGCAAGCGCAAAAGGGTTTCCACCGGCTCAGGCTCTCTTTTTCCCCCGGCATCATTGGACAACACCGGCATCCATTGGAGGCGGGCGGGTAGTGCCAACTCCTCGAGATCGTCGGACTGAGGCTCTAGCTTTTTCCCGGTTTCATCCAAAACCCACCCGGGAACCGCCAGATGGGTTAAGGACCCTGCATGGGTTTGGAGAGAAATTCTGGATCCCCCATCCTCCGGATCGACAAACCCCAGCCGGATCGGGCCCAGCCCCGAAGCCGAACTCTGCGTTTTGGAGCGCCACCATTTCTTCCAGACCGGTTCCCCCACCAAGGCTGGCAAGACCCCCTGAGTCTCGGGCGCCAAGCGGTTCAAGGCCGCCAGATCGGGAGCCGTTCGAATCGGAAGATTTTCCAAATCAAACCAAAACGCCCCTATAAAAATGACAACGACGAGGAGAACCCCGAACAGCCCAACAGCTAATTTTTTTTGTCTACGTCCGCTGGGATCGAGAAAGATTTTCGCCATGGAACACGGCCCTTGCGGCCGGCGTCCCGACCGTTTACGCCAAGGTCTTGCGGACCGCTTCGATCACCCGCTCTGCGCTAGGCATCACCGCCTGCTCCAGAACACGGGCATACGGTTGGGGAGTGTCTAACCCCGCCACGCGCTCGATCGGTGCGTCCAGATCATCAAAAGAGCGGTGCTGGATCTCGTAAGCCACCTGCGCACCCCATCCGGCAAAGGGCTTGTTCTCTTCGACGATCACTACCCGATTGGTTTTCGCCACCGAGCCAAGAATCGCCGGGATATCCAGCGGCTTGATAGTGCGCAAATCGATCACTTCCGCCGAAACCCCATCGGACTCCAACTGCTGGGCGGCCGCCAAGGCCACATGGGTCGAAGCACTGTTGGCAATCAGCGTCACCTGATCGCCGGCCCGGCGAATGCGGGCCTGGCCGATGGTGGTCAGAATTTCCCCCTCGGGCACCTCGTCTTTAAATCCGTAAAGTTTCTCATTCTCGATGAAGCAAACCGGATTATTGCTCCGGATCGCACTCTTAAGCAGGCCCTTGGCATCATCCGGGAAGGCGGGCGTGATCACGGTCAAGGCCGGGACGTTGGCATACCAGTTTTCCGGGGTGTGCGAATGGGTCGCCCCCACCTGCAGACCGGCGCCTGAGGAACCCCGGAAAACGATCGGGATCGAATATTGCCCCCCACTCATGTAACGGATGGCCCCGGCGTTGTTCACGATCTGGTCGTAGGCCACCATCGAAAAACTCCAGGTCATGAACTCCACCACGGGTCGGAGTCCCTGCATCGCGGCTCCCACCCCCAATCCCGCGAAGCCGGACTCGCTGATCGGAGTGTCGATCACCCGTTTCGGTCCGAACTTCTGCAGGAGTCCCGAGCTAACTTTGTAGGCCCCCTGATACTCGGCGACTTCCTCACCCATGAGGAACACGCGCTCGTCCCGCTCCATCTCCTCGCTCAACGCCTGGTTGAGCGCCTCCCGCATGGTGAGTACCGCCATGGTTAGCTTCCGATCGGCGGGCGAAACTCCGCAATCTGGTCTTCCGGCGCAAAAATATCCTCAAATACCGTGTTCACTTCCGGTTCGGGGGATGATTCGGCAAAAGCGACGGAATCCTCCGCCTCGGCCACGCACTGCCGCTCGATCTCCTCGTACTCCGCCTCGGTCAAAGCCTTCTCCTTGTAGAGCCTTTCTTTGAAGAGGGAGATCGGCTCCGATTCCTTCTTCTTTTCCGCAATCAGGGATAGCCGGCCGAACTGCGGGACTGGCTGGTGCCCATGGCATACTCATTGTTTTCGATCACATAAATCACCGGCAGCTTCCAAAGGGCGGCCAGATTGAGGGCCTCATGGAAGGCACCTTGGTTGACCGCTCCGTCCCCCAGATAACATACGGTGACTTCGCCCGTTTGGTTGTACTTCTGAGCGAAGGCGATGCCGGCCGCCAGCGGGGTCTGACCTCCCACGATTCCGTGCCCGCCGTGAAAGTGTTTTTCCTTGCTGAAGAAATGCATCGAGCCGCCCTTCCCGCGCGAACAGCCGGTGATTTTGCCGAACAGCTCCGCCATGCACTCCCGCGAGGTCATCCCCCTGGCCAGCGCATGACCGTGATCCCGGTAAGCGGTGATGACCGCATCGGAAGGGTTCAGGGTGGAAATCGTTCCCACGGCCACCGCTTCCTGTCCGATATAAAGGTGGCAAAACCCCTTGATCTTGGCCTGCATGAAGGCTTGGGCCGCCTTCTGTTCAAAACGCCGGATCAAAACCATTCTGCGAAGCAGGTCCACCCGCTCTGAGGGTGTGAGGGTAGGCAGAACCGCCGGTGATTTTCCCGGCTTCTCTTTCGACCGAACCTTTTTCGCTCCTGTCGATCCCACTTGGTTTTGCTCCTTGGCTAAATTTTGGATACCAGACCAACCATGAATATGCCCGACCTACCGCAATTATCAATTCCAAGTTCGAATCGGTTATAACTCTTGGCCATCAAAGAGATCGGGCATCAGTTCCCTTCCCCACCTCCACGCGCTCGGCATGGCTTGATACCCAATATGTCCTTGGGATACCTCGCGATAGCGGGCACCCCCCCAGGCTTTCGCCAGAGATTTCAACTTCTCGGGTGGAGAGATGGAGTCATGGCCCCCTCCCACGATTAGGATTTGGGAGGGATGAATTTTGGGTTGGGCATGGGAGGGACAGACCAAAGGCAAAAGGCGTTCCGCC
>RGGS01000082.1 GCA_010024525.1 Verrucomicrobiota bacterium
CATCTTCCGCCCATGCCGGCTTTTCTTCCTTTCCCCCCAAATCGACCACCCGGACCTCCTCGAAAAAAGCCCTACCCAAGCCCAGAAATCCGCCTTTCGGGCCCACCACCATGCTCTGCCCGTCGAAAACCAACTCATCGTTCCCGCCCACCAGATTGACTTGAACCACAGGGATCTTCTCCCGCTTTGCCACCTCGGCCAACAGGCGATGCCGCACCTTTTCTTTCCCCATGTTCCAGGGAGAGGCCGACAAGTTGATCATGAGATCGATTCCTTTTTTGGCCAACTCCCTCACCGGATCCCGCCGGTACCGTCGTTCGGGCCAAAGATCCTCATCGTTCCAGATATCCTCACAAATGGTCACCCCCACCTTTGCTTTCCCAAGGCGCACGGGCTCGTTTCGGGTCCCCGGCTCGAAATACCGATCCTCATCAAAGACGTCGTAGGTCGGTAAAAGACTCTTTTGCGCCACCACCCGGGCCTTCCCTTTTTCCAAAAGAAAGGCCGAGTTGTGAAGGGCGCGACCGTCTTTCTTTTTTGTTTTTTCAATTCCGCCGAGGATCAGCGGCACCTTGCCGATTTTTTTCGCCAATCCCCGCAAAGTCCGGTCATGGGACTGCAGAAAGTCTTTCCGGTTCAGCAAATCCCTAGGGGGATACCCGCAGATTCCCAGTTCTGGCGCGACGCATAGTTCCGCCCCCTGCTGCACCGCCCGAAGGTAAGCGGTCAGGACTTTTTCGGAGTTTTTTTCAAAATCCCCGATTGTGAAATTAAGCTGGAGGAGGCCAATTTTCATGAAATCCTTTGAATCAATGACTTAAGTCAGGCTTTATGATTTTCACGTTCCGTTGACATCTCCTGCTGGATTTGTAGCCTTTGACCTTCCCTTATGCCAGTTCCAGTTAGTCAGGCTTGGACGGTTGCTTCCTATGTGCTCGGGCAGAAATTGCGCGGCAACAAGAGGTACCCGCTTGTGCTCATGCTTGAGCCACTTTTCCGCTGCAACCTCGCCTGTGCCGGTTGCGGCAAAATCCAATATCCCGATCACATTCTCAACAAGCGTCTGACCCCTGAACAGTGCTGGGCCGCCGCCGATGAGTGTGGCGCCCCCATGGTCTCGATTCCCGGTGGCGAACCTCTCATCCACCCTGAGATTGACCAGATCGTGGAAGGCCTCGTCGCCCGCAAAAAATACATTTATCTCTGCACCAACGCCCTTCTGCTCAAACGGAAAATCGACCTCTTCAAGCCAACCAAATTCCTGACCTTCAGCGTTCACATGGACGGGCTCGAAGCCGAGCACGATGCTGCCGTCTGCCGCGACGGCACCTTCAACACCGCCGTGGAGGCTATCAAGGAAGCCGTGAAACGCGGATTCCGCGTCACCACCAACACCACCCTTTTCGAAGGCACCAACCCGGAACGCGTCCGCCTTTTCTTTGACGAAATGATGAAGCTCGGCGTGGAAGGCATGATGCTCTCCCCCGGATACAGTTATCAAAAAGCTCCTGATCAGGAACACTTCCTGGGTCGCGACCGGACCAAGAAACTCTTTCATCAAATTCTGGCCAACCGGAAAAAATCCTGGAAATTCAACCTCTCGCCCAACTTCCTTGAATTTCTCCAGGGGAACGTCGACTACGAGTGCACCCCTTGGGGCAACCCCACGTACAACATCTTTGGCTGGCAGAAGCCTTGCTATCTCCTGCAGGAGGGTTATGTCCCGACCTTCAAGGAACTGATCGAGGACACCGAATGGGACAAGTACGGGCACAAGAGCGGTAATGAAAAATGTCGCGACTGCATGGTCCACTGCGGCTACGAACCCAGTTCGGTGGACGACACGTTCGGCTCAGTTGCCGGCTTTGCCCGCACCGTGAAATCGGCCATCGCCTACGGGACCTGACCCCTCCGTCAGGTCTCTCCTCCTATGCCCCAAGCCGACAAACACGACCTTCCCACCCATAAACCGGGCTCGATCGAAGGCACCACCCTGGCTTGCTCCGATGCCCAAGCCCGCCGCGACGCCCTGCAGACGGCTTTCGATTACCGGGGCGACGTCACCTTGGATCTTTCAGGCGGCGAGCAGGTCGTGGGTTTTGTTTTCCGCTATGACGAGAAACCGGGGCAGGTGCATCTCTTTGTTGCCCAAGGCAAGGATTCCGTTCCCCAGATTCTTTCCGCCGACCGGGTGACTCAGGTCCGCTTCACCGGCGAGGACACCGCTTTTGGAAAATCTTGGGACGACTGGACCGCAAAGGCGGAAAAAGAGCGCCTCAAGGAAGCGGAACGTCTCGCCCGGGAATCTGCCGCCCGCGGCGAACTCTGATTTTTCACCCGCGTGCGCCGATCCATCGAATGGACGGAAAAGGCGGAAGGCGACCGCCCAAAAATCACTTACCGCGTCTCCCTCTTTGCCGGCGAGGTGCGTTGGCAGAGGAAAGCACAGGGCTCCGAATCCTGGGAAACTCCAAAAATGCTCCCCTCCGAAACCTGGGACCGGCTCGTGGAGGAGGTCGAAAAGCGATACCAGCGCCGCCGGGCCCGCCACGAGGATGTCCTCCTCGTCCGCTCCACCTCCGCCAAAGCCCCCAAACTACCTTAATCCTTGGGACATCATATTTTTCAGTTCATCACAACCACCGAACCACCCCCCCATCTTATAATCTCCTAACTTCCCTCCCCTGAAGACGAACGTCCTTGCCTTCAGCCATTTATGGGGTACGATTTGAGACTTATGGCAACCGTCGCCGTCATTCGCACAGGAGGCAAACAATACAAGGTTCGCGAAGGCGAGACCCTTGAAATTGAACGCCTTAGCGTTGCACCCGGCACTTCTGCCGAGTTCGCCGACGTCCTTCTCTTGGCTCAGGATTCCAAAGTCCAAGTCGGCAAACCCACCGTTTCCGGCGCCAAGGTGGTGGCCGAAGTGGTGGCCCACGACCGCGCCCCCAAAGTTGTCGCTTTCAAGTATCGCCGCCGGGAAGGCTATCACCGCACCGTCGGCCATCGTCAGGCCCGCACCCGGATCAAAATCAAAACGATCCAGGCCGGCAAATAATCGGAGGATTCCACCATGGCACATAAAAAAGGTCAGGGATCGACACGTAACGGACGCGATAGCCGCAGCCAACGCCTCGGGGTAAAACGGTTCGGTGGACAGGTCGTCCCCGCCGGTTCGATTCTCATTCGCCAACGCGGCACCAAGTTCCACGCCGGACAGAATGTCGGCATGGGCCGGGACCATACCCTTTTCGCCCTCTCGGACGGCCAAGTTCGCTTCGACCGGAGCAACCGCCGCATCCACATCGACCCCTCGCCCGCCGCGGCTTCCTAAGCCCGGTACCAGGGCCCCCTTGGCCCGCGTGTGAGCCGACCCGGCGACTTCCTCCGCATCCGCGGCGCCCGTCAGCACAATCTGGCCGGGATCGATGTCGACATCCCGCGTCACCAGCTTGTGGTTTTCACCGGACCTTCCGGATCCGGAAAGTCCTCCCTCGCCTTTGACACCATCTATGCCGAGGGACAACGCCGCTACCTTGAGTCCCTCTCCGCCCATGCCCGGATCCATCTGGAGCGCCTGCCCGCCGCCTCCGTTGACTCCATCGAGGGTCTTTCCCCCACTCTCGCAGTGGAACAACGCCACTCCGGCGCCTCCTCGCGCTCCACCCTCGCCACCTCCACTGAAATTCATGACCACCTTCGCGTCCTCTTTGCCACCAACGGTACTCCCCACGACCCAAAAACCGGGCGACCTCTGCTCGCTCACTCCCCGCAACAGATCGTGGATGAAATTCTCACAAAGGCCGACGGGGAATTCATCGTTCTCCTGGCCCTGGTATCGAGCGCCGACCCTGCCCGCCTGAAAAAAGAAGGGTTCCTTCGTGCCCGGGTAAAAAACAAATTTCCCGACCTTTCGGAAATCCCCGAACCCACCGATCCGCTCGAGTTGGTCATCGACCGCATCCAGATTCAAAACTCCAACCGTTCCCGCCTGAGCGATTCGGTCGAGCTCGCCCTTCGTCTGGGCCAAGGGAGGCTGCGAGCCGCCTTTACCAAGCCTGATTTTTCAGAAAATCTGAAAAAGGGGGACCTTAACTACTCCACGGAACCCGAGGACCCCGAGACCGGCCATCGGGCGCCTCGCCTGACTCCCCGCCATTTTTCCTTCAACAGTCCCGAAGGCGCCTGCCCTGACTGTTCCGGGTTGGGTCACCGCCTCTCTCCGGATCCCGAAAAGATTCTCCCCAATCCAACCCTCTCCCTTGACCGCGGAGCCATCGCACCCTGGAATCGGGCCCACCCACGCATCCGCTCCTACTATCGAACCCTTGGCCGGGAATTGGCGCGACACCTCAACCTTTCCCCTACCACCCCTCTTTCAGAATGGCCTGCCTCCGCCCGCACATTTTTTCTCCACGGCTCCAAAGGTCGATCCATCCCCCGGCAGACCAGCAGTGGCGGTCGTCTGGTTCGCGAAAAAAAACCTTTCGAGGGAGTCGTGGCGGAGCTGGACCGTCAGATGGCCACCCTGAAATCGGAATCAGCCAGAAACCGTCTCCGCCGTTTTTTCAGTCCCGGTCTTTGTTCCAACTGCCAAGGGCTGCGTCTCAATTCCCATGCCTTGGCCGTCACCCTGGGCGGCCCTCCCGGGCATGGCCAAAACATTGCCTCCCTCTGCCAACTTTCTGTGTCCAAGGCCAAGGATTGGCTGGCCTCTATTCCCATCCCCTCGGGTCCCTCCTCACATGCCTTTGATCCACTGCGTCAGGCGATCCTGCAACGTCTGGGCTTCCTGGAACAACTTGGGTTGGGCTATCTCACACTTGACCGCGCAATGGACACTCTTTCCGGTGGGGAGGCTCGCCGGGCCCGCCTTGCCACCCAAGTTGGAGGCGGACTGACCGGAGTCCTGTACGTTCTCGACGAACCCAGCATCGGACTTCACCCCCGCGATACCGGTCGCCTGCTCGATCTACTGCGGGAGCTACGCCAAGCGGGCAACACCGTTCTCGTGGTCGAACACGATGAAACCGTCATTCGTTCGGCGGAAAATATCCTGGAACTTGGCCCGGGCTCAGGAGGAGAAGGCGGCCGGCTTCTCTATTCCGGCCCTCCTGCCGGCCTGACCCTGATCAAGGAGTCACCCACCGGAGCCTATCTCTCGGGCCGAGCGACCATTCCCGTGCCACCCACCAGACGGCCATGCCTAGCAAAAACCCATCCTTGGCTAAAAATCCGCGGAGCCACCTGCCACAACCTGAAAAATCTGCATGCGGCCATTCCTCTTCGAAGGTTAGTGGCCGTATCCGGGGTCAGCGGTTCCGGCAAAAGCACCCTGGTCCATGAAATCGTCCATAAAGCCCTGCTCCACCGCATGGGTCGGGCGGTGGAGGAGCCACCCACTTTGGAATCCTTGTCCGGCAATGAGCTCATCTCGGATGTGGTCTTGGTCGATCAATCCCCTCTTTCGCAAACCCCACGCTCCACCCCGCTGCTTTACCTCGATATTTACGATCTCGTCCGGGAACTGTACGCCTCCACCGAGGAGGCCCAAAGCGCCGGGCTCCCGGCTTCAGCCTTCTCTTTCAATGCCGGAGGCGGTCGTTGTGAGCGATGTGGGGGTATGGGCTACGAAAAGGTCTCGATGCAGTTTTTATCCGATGTTTTTGTCTCCTGCCCCTCCTGCGAGGGTCGACGTTTCCAGCCCCATGTTCTCAAGGCCCGCTATCGCGGTTGGACGATCGATCAACTCCTGAATTCGACCGCGGCCGAAGCGCTCTCCTTTTTCTCCGCCGTCACGGATCTCACTCCCCGGGCCCGGGAATGCCATCAAAAGATCATTCGAGCCCTCACGCTTCTTTCGGAAGTGGGCCTTGGTTACCTCCGCTGCGGTCAACCTCTCAGCCAACTGTCCGGAGGAGAGGCGCAACGACTCAAACTGGTCGCCCACTTGGCCCCGCAGAGCACGGAAGTCGAGGAACCCAAATCCGGCAAAAAAAAAGGACCGAAGATATCGCCCCACGCCTCTCCTCTCCTGATTCTCGATGAGCCCACTACCGGTTTACACCTGGACGATGTGGCCCTCCTCATCAAACTCTTGCACCGGTTGGTGGATCAAGGCTCCTCGTTGCTGGTGATCGAGCACCACCTCGATGTCATTAAGAATGCCGACTGGCTCCTCGATCTCGGCCCCGAAGCAGGTTCGGAGGGCGGAAAACTGGTCGCTGCAGGCACCCCGGAAACCGTCGCCGAGTGTCGAACCAGCCATACCGCCACCTACCTCGCCCCGCTCCTTTCCCAACAACCATCCAGGTCCCTCCGCCTCC
>RGGS01000083.1 GCA_010024525.1 Verrucomicrobiota bacterium
CCATGCGCGCGCGCATGGGCCAAATTCTCGAGGCGCCGAACTTTTTCCAGGCGTTCTGCGGTCACGTCCTTGGGACGGAGCCAGCCATGCTTGGAGCCGGCGCGGGAGTCGTCCGGGATGCCAGCCAAGTATTTTCCCGTGAGGATTCCCTGGCAAAGCGGGGAAAAAATGGCACATCCCATCTCCTGTTCGCGCAGTACCCCGGTCAGTCCGTTTTCCATCCATCGGTCGAGCAGGTTATGGCTGGGCTGGTGGATGAGACAGGGGGTTCCCAACCGCCGGAGAATCGCGGCGGCACGTTTCGTTTGTTCAGGGTCATAGGAGGAAATACCCACATAAAGAGCCCGGCCACTTCGGACCAAGAAATCCAGGGCCCCCATCGTCTCTTCCAAAGCGGTATCCGGATCAAACCGATGACTGTAAAAGAGATCGACGTACTCCAGGCCCATCCGTTGGAGGCTTTGGTCACAACTGGCAACGAGGTATTTTCGGGAACCACCGTCGCCGTATGGGCCTTCCCACATCCGGTATCCGGCCTTGGTCGAGATGAACATGTGGTCGCGCTCGCCCTTCAGGTTGTGTTTAAGGATCTTACCAAAGGTCAACTCAGCGGATCCATTGGGTGGACCATAATTGTTGGCGAGGTCAAAGTGGGTGATGCCCAACTCCCAGGCCCGGAGCAGGATTTTGCGGGCACGGGCGGGATCATCGTCAGAGCCGAAGTTGTGCCAAAGGCCAAGGGAAACCGCGGGTAAATGCACTCCACTGGTGCCGCACTTTCGGAATGGGAAAGGTTCGGGGACAGTCACAATCAGTCATCTTGGGCAAACATCTCCCAAAACGCAAAACGTGAGGTGATCTTGTCTTCTTGCCCTGGCAGAGGGAAGCTGGCGGCCTTGAAACCCAAAAGGATCCTTTACCTTGATATCGATTCGCTCCGACCGGATCACTTGGGCTGTTACGGTTACGGTCGGCCTACCTCACCGCATATCGATCGGTTGGCTCGGGAGGGAATTCGTCTGGAACAAGTATATGTTTCGGATGCGCCGTGTTTGCCTTCGCGCACCGCGTTTTATTCGGGGCGATTTGGATTTCAGACTGCGGTGGTGGGACACGGTGGGACGGCGGCCGAGGTAATGCCGGAAGGCCCAAATCGGGAGTTTCAGGACCGACTTGATCGCGAAAGTCTTCCTGCGCTCCTGCAGGCCGCCGGCTGGCATACATCGTTGATCAGCTCCTTTGGCCAACGGCATTCCGCGCGACACTTTTATTCCGGTTTCAAGGAAGTTCATAACCCGGGTTTAAACGGGATGGAATCCGGGGAGCAGATCCAGCCCATTGTCTGGGATTGGCTGAAAAAAAACGGACGGCGGGAGGGTTGGTATCTGCATGTGAACTACTGGGATCCGCACACGCCCTACCGGGCACCGGCTGAACTAGGTGACCCGTTTGCCAAGGATCCGCTACCCTCTTGGATCACCGACAAGGTTTTGCAGAGGCATATTGCGATGCCTGGTCCCCACACCGCGCAGGACCTGAACATGTATGATGAGGTCACGGATATGAAATATCCGCGGATGCCCGGGGCCATCCGGAACCGGGCGGACCTGCGCAGGGTGATCGACGGTTACGATCTGGGCGTTTTCCAGGCCGACCAGATGATCGGGGAGATTTTTCAATTTCTGGACAGGGAAAAACTCTGGGAAGAAACGGCGGTCTTGGTTTCCGCAGACCACGGCGAGAACCTGGGGGAGCTGGGGCTCTATGCCGAGCATGCGACGGCCGATGTTCCGACCTGTCGGATCCCGTGGATCCTCAAGTGGCCGGGGATGGCCCGGGGCGAAGTGCGGAAAAGTCTGCTCTATCATCTCGACTGGGCGCCCACGCTGACAGAACTGCTTGGACTAAAGGCGCCTTCATCCTGGGATGGAAGAAGTTTTGCCGCAGCCCTGAAATCTGGGGCGAAGGATCACGGCCGGGAAGAGTTGGTGATTGGGCAGGGGGCTCATGTTTGCCAGCGGTCGGTGCGTTGGGACCGCTACCTGTACCTCCGCACCTGGCACTGCGGATTTCATCTGTTCCCCCAAGAGATGGTGTTCGATCTGGAGGCGGATCCGCATGAGCAGAATGATCTGGCTTCCGCCCGGCTAGACCTGGTCGAGGAAGGAAGAAAAAGACGGAGGAATTGGGAAAAGGTTCAGAAAAAGCGGGCTGCCAAAGATCCGCTAGAAACTGTGTTGGCCGAAGGCGGGCCGTGGCATGCTCGGAAGGAATGTCTCATCTCCTATCTTCCAAGGTTAACGACCACCGGCCGGGAGCAGGGAGCCGCAGAGTTGAGAAAGAAATATTTTTCCTAGTTTTTTCAGGGAGAAGCAGGAGGGGCCTTGAGCCAAGGCTCATGGCCCGCGGGCCAAGGGCGGAGGAGGACATTTCGATCCGCGGCATATTCCTCCTTACTGGTGGTGGCGAGGATGGAGGGCAGGGCCTGCTCGAACTTGGGGTCCCTGTAAGCTGCCGAGGCACGGCGGAAATATTCGCGCGGACTGTTCCGGCTCATTTTCTGTTGGCCAAATGTCCACTCTTTCTCTCCCAGTGCATAGGGGAGCAGAAAATTTCCGATCTGGCGAAGCTTGGCGTTGGGGGCATCGGGATAGTTCCAGATCTCGACGTCGAATTTTTTCCCCAGATCCGCCAGGTCGCATAGCCCGCTGAGATTCCAGAGAGTGTACATCGCTGATTCCGCCCGCTTCGTTTCTTCGGGTGTGCTGCCGTCAGCCGCTACCTGACTGTCGAGTCGGCCCGGTCCGACGTTCTGCAGGACTTCCCGGACGAGGGCGTCGTCGCCGGCGTAGGCAGCGCTGGTGGCCAGGATCAGGTCATAAAAGGTGCCATGGTTATTTTTGGCGGCGCGTTCGCTTTTGCCGAGGGGGCTTTCCACCAGCCAGTGGTTGAATTTCCGGAACCAGTCCTGCAGGGCGGTATCATCCGCCGCGGTCCAGGCGCCGGAATCAGCGAGGAGGCCGACGGAGTTCAGGATTTCGGGAAAGCGGTTGGCGTCGATGATGCCCCAAGGTTTTCCGTCCTCGTCCGGCTTGATGGCCTGGGCGAAGTTCATGTTCGGATTCATGCCGGTGATGGGATCGAGGAACCAGGCGCGGAGCTGTTCGGCGGCGGCCTGGGCGTAGCGGCCGTCACCGAGGAAATACCAACCCTCGGCGAGGGCGGTAATGCGGGTGCCGAGGGTTTTAATGCGCGGGCCATCGAGGTTTTTCATCGCCTCCTCGTTGGGTTTCCCGTCGATCATGATCCATTTGCCTGGCTGGGCGGGATCGGGCCAGGCAAACTTGGAAACGCTCAGGTAATCCTTGGGATCCCCCGAGCGGGCCCACAGATCGCGTGGTTTGTCGGTGATTTGGACCACCGGCATGGCCAACGCCTCTTCGGCTCGTTGGCGGAGGGATTGCAAAGCGGGTAGGAGGGCAGGATCCCCGGCCTTAGCTCTGGAGCGAATCGAGGTCAACGATGAGGGGTCGAGGGTAAAAACTCTGGGACCGGAGTGGTTGGATAGTCCCTTTTCCTGATTAGAAGACTGGACCTGGGCAACCTTGTTTTGATGGGTCGTGAGTCCGGGGAGAGGAAGGGTTTGCTGGGGGACGTTTTTTTTCTGCCCAGAACATGCTCCCAGCCATACTCCAGCCATCCAGACGATGCCCATGATCCACTGATTTCGAAGTCTCCCGAGTGCCTGCATCTCCTTGGCCTGATCCGGTGTGATTCCTGTAAAAATTCGGAAGTTAAAGTTTTCCAAGGAATTCGAAGGCACGGTCGCCGAAACCGGGCATGACCTCATGGCCGTAGTCAGGATACACCATTATTTCTTTTTTCCCGGGTAGGTTGTTATAGGCCGCAAAGACGCTGGATGGGGGCGTGATGGCATCCTGCAACCCGGTCGCCATGAGGGTCTCTGCCTTGATCCGTTTGGCCAAATGGTGGACATCAATGTATCCGAGGGTGGTAAAAACCTCCTGGGCCCGCTCGTGACGGGGGTCAAAGAAGCGGAAATAGGCCTTCAGCTCCTGATAGGCATCCTTGGCCAGATCCATCTCCCAGACGCGCTGGTAATCCGAGAGGAACGGATGGACCGGGGCAATCCGTTGGATCCGGGGTTCCAAAGCTGCACAGGCAAGGGCTAGGCCGCCTCCCTGGGAACCGCCATGAGCTCCGAGTCTTCCAGGATCAACCTCAGGGAACGAGGCGACAACCCGGGCGAGTTGGGCGGTATCAAGGAAGATCCGGCGGAAGAGAAGTTTGTCCGGATGATCGTCGAGGCCGCGGATGATGTGCCCGGACAGGGTGTTGCCTTTCACCGGTGTCAGATCCTCACTTTTGCCTCCCTGCCCGCGACAATCCATCGCGGCCACGCAAAAATCCTTGGCGAGGAAAGTGAGGTGGGAGATCCAGTCGCCGTTGTTCCAGGCATAACCGTGGAAGTGGAGGACGGCGGCATGACGCCCCTTGGATTTTGGGCGTAGGTATTTGGCGTGAATCCGGCTGTCCCCCACTCCGGTGAAGGTAAGGTCGAAACATTCGAAGTCCGCACCTTGGATCGTTTTGTTGGGCTTGAGTTGCGGTTGAGGGGCGGTGGCATCTAGTTCTTGGAGAGCCCGATCCCAGTAGGCGTCGAAATCATTTGGTTTGGGATTGATGCCCTGATATTTCCAAAGCTCTTCCAACGGCTTGTCCAGAACCGGCATATTCAGAAATATACATCTAAGAACGGTTTACAGGGCAAGAAGTATTGGTATCTGGATTTGGAAAGGGCCGGTTCGGCTTGAGCCCGCCGGAAGTTGAAGCGAGGGTGGGGCTTTGGATGAAAGCGAAAATCAACAGTTCCTATGAACCTTCCGGCAGGCCCAAACCGGTGGTCTCACCGGGTGAATTTGTTTTTGCCGCGGCTTTTTTTGACCACAGCCATGTGTACGGGCAAACCGAAGGCCTCTGCCAGGCCGGCGGGTCGGTAAAGTGGGCCTTCGATCCTGACGCGGCCAAGATGAATGAATTCTTGAAAAAATTCCCCGGAGCCAAGGCGGCGCGTTCGTGGCAGCAGGTCCTGGACGACCCGGAAGTGCGCTTGGTTACGGCCGCTGCGGTGACCTGTGAACGATCCAAGATCGGCCGGGAGACGATGGAGGCCGGAAAGGATTATCTGACAGACAAGGCGCCCTTCACCACGATCCATCAACTCGAGGAGACGCGGGAAGTGGTCCGGAAAACCGGGAAGAAGTACATGGTCTGTTATTCCGAGCGGTTGATGAGCGAGTCCAGCTGGTGGGTGGGGGAGTTGGTTCGGCATGGAGTCTTGGGTAGAGTGTTGAGCATGGAGGCATTTGGTCCGCATCGGCTCAACTCCCAAAGCCGACCCGCCTGGTTTTTCGAACGAAGGAAATACGGGGGGATACTTACGGACATTCTTTCCCACCAGGCCGAACAGTTTCTTATCTATACGGGTTCGGGTCGGGCTAAGGTGGAATTCGCGCGGGTGGAAAATTTTGCCCATCCGGAATTTCCGGAGTTTCAGGATTTCGGTGAGGCCGTGTTGACCGGAGAGAGCGGAGCCCACGGTTATTGCCGGGTGGACTGGTTCAATCCGGACGGACTCCGCACCTGGGGGGATGGACGCCTCTTTCTGGTGGGCACGAAGGGGTATCTGGAGTGCCGGAAGTATGTGGATCTGACCCGGGGAACCGGGGATCGGATCTTCTTGGTCGATAACCAAGGGGAACATGAGATTGCATGTGCAGGGAAGGTGGGTTTTCCGTTTTTTGGGGAACTGATCCGGGACTGTCTGGACCGCACGGAAATAGCCATGACCCAGGAACACGCCTTTCAGGCGGCGGAGCTCAGTCTTCGGGCCCAGGAGATGGCTGAGCGTTGGGGGAGATCTTGATGAACCTTCCCTTGGGGTTGTTGTTGGCTTGGATCTTTTCCTTGGTGGAGGTGGGTGCGCAAACGAACTTGCCCGCCATCGAGGTGGAGCCCGTCCGTCCCGTGGTGCTGAAGGGGGAAAAAGCGGAATGGAGAGTCGCGTTGAAAGGGGGTACGAACACCCCGGCACTGACCTATCTGATCCGGCAGGACGGAGGACCCAAAAAAATCGCCGAGGGATCGGTTGTTTGGGTGAGCGGGGAAGGGCGGATCGAGACGGTCGCCCACGAACCGGGAGCATTGCTTCTTGAACTCAAGGGGGCTGGGGAGAAGGTTCTGGGGGGTGTGGTGGTATCTCCTGAGG
>RGGS01000084.1 GCA_010024525.1 Verrucomicrobiota bacterium
ATTACCGGGGCAGGGTCGGGCTTGGGGAAGGCCTTGGCCATGGCGGCAGGGGAGGCGGGGGCAAAGGTGGTGTGTGCCGGGCGAAGAAAGGACCGGATCGAAAAAACCGTCGAAGAAGTAACCAAGGCCGGAGGTGTGGGCACGGCGGTAGAGATGGATGTGACCGATTTCAAATCGATCGAAAAAGGCCTTCAGGTGGCGGAGAAGGGCGGGCCGATCGAAATATTGATCAACAATGCCGGTATCATCACTGGATTGAAGGCGGTGCAAGAGCTGCCGATCGAGGAGTGGGATAAGATTATGGCCACCAATGTCCGCGGGCCGTACCTACTGATCCGGGCTATTCTGCCGGGCATGATCCAGCGTGGGTTTGGACGGATCGTGAACATTAGCGCCCCGATTAAACATCTGCCCAAAGCTTCGGCCTACTGCGCGTCCAAGTGTGCGCTGGATTCATTGACCAAAGCGGTCTCCTACGAATTAAAGGGCTTGGATATTTTGGTCAACGCAGTGGAACCGCCGTTCCTCGACACCGAGATGCACAAGGGAGGCAAGAAGCCTGAAGAGGTGGTGGGGCAGATTTTGGAGCTGGCAGCAGCGGAGGCGGGGGCAGCTGGCGGACGAATTATCAAAATCCCATAAAACGGCGTGCCTGATTTGGATTAGGATGGAGATTAAAAATCGGTAAGAGATAAATTACGTGCCGCGGGTGTGGCCAAAGAGTTCGATTTGCCCTCCTTCGCCAAGGCTACGGAGGGTTGTTTCATCAGGTCCCACGCGTATGCCCAAAAAGCTCTATCTGTAGCCTCGGACAGAAACGGAAGCCTTCACGTTTGCAGACTTTGACGAGCCAAGGGGAGCGGGCGGCCAAGGTTTTTGTTTCCACGCCTTCGGGCATAAGAAGGATCCGTTCGAAGGGGACAGGCGGGAGGCGGGAAAGGAGATTCTTGATTTCGGCCAAATCGTTTTCGGTTGAGACGACAAACTTCAGCTGAAACGGATAGTTCTGAATCCACTCGGCAATCACTTCCGGGTTCAGTCGGGTCGCCTCGTGTTTTCCGGACCAGGCCGCATCTTGTTCTGCGGAAGGAGTGGAGTTGGAGAGCTTGGGACTCAAAGAGGCCAAGTCGCAGGCAATCCTCTTGGGGGCCACGGTGCCGGCTGTCTCGATCGTGATGTGTTTTCCTTCTTTTTTTAAAGCTGAAGCCAACGCAGGCAGATCCCTGGCGATCATGGGTTCGCCGCCGGTGAGCACGATATGATGGCAGTTCCATGGGGAGATCTTTTCCAGAATATCCGGTACGGACATCTCGGGTCCTTCCGGTTTCCAGGAGGCATAAGGGGTGTCGCACCAGTGACAGCGCAGATTGCAGCCTGAGGTGCGAATGAAAACGGAGGGAACCCCGGCCAAGAGGCCTTCCCCTTGGATGGAGTGGAAGATTTCCGCAACCCGCATGGGTTTAGCCTGAGGAAGCAGGTTTCGGAGGGAGCGGTGGAGTGGTGACGTAGGGGGTGGGATCGGGAACACCGGCATGGATGAAGGCCTCGCGTCTCTCAATACAGGTTCCACAGGTGCCGCAGTGGAGAAGGCCGCCCTTGTAGCATGACCAGGTCCGGGCGTAGTCGACTTTCAGTTCAGCTCCTCGCCTGACGATGGCCGTCTTGTCCATGGCGACAAAGGGGCGAAGGAGTTTGATATGGGCGTAAGTACCCGACTCCATGGCCTGGGCCATGGGACCCAGAAAATTCTCCCGGCAGTCGGGATAGATGGTGTGGTCGCCGGCGTGAGCAGCGATAGCCACCGCCTCCGCTCCCAAGCTCTCAGCATAGCCGGTTCCGAGGGAGAGGAAGATTCCGTTGCGAAAAGGAACAACGGTCTTTTTCATGGTCTGTTCCTCGTAATGACCATCGGGAATCTTGCCGCCTGATTTTAGCAGGTCGGATTTGAAGGCATCGGCCATGAAGGTGAGGGGAACAATACGGTTGGGAATGCGAAGACTGCGGCATTGATCGGCAGCGCAGGGCAGTTCCCGGGCATTGTGCTTGGCTCCATAATCAAAGCTTAGGGCGGCGACTACCTGCTCGGTGGCGACCATATGATGCAGAACGGTGACTGAGTCGAGCCCGCCGGAAAGCAGAACCACCACCTTCACGGGAAGAAGGGGTTGTGGGCCTTCTCGTGGGACACGGTGGTAAGGGGACCGTGGCCGGGCAGAAGGATCGTATCTTGAGCCATGGAAAGAACGTGGTTGCGGATGGATTCCAATGCCTGGCGGTAGCGGGAGCGGATGCCGCCCACCGATCCGGCAAACATCACATCTCCCACCGCGGCGACCGGTGTCTCGAGACCATGGAATTCGTAGACTGTTCCACCCACGGAGTGGCCGGGAACGGTGTGGGCCTTGATCGAAAGGCTCCCGACTTTGAAGGATTGGCCATTTTTGACGGGTTTGCATCCCTCCACGGGCTCGCTTTCCGGAGCAAAAGCCGGGGCCTTGGTTTTTTCACGGATACGATCCAGTTCAAGGATATGGTCGCCGTGAGCGTGGGTGAGAAGGATTTTCACCAGGGTTAGTTTGTGCCGTCCCAGGCAGGCCAGAAGGGCATCGGCATCCGTGCCGGCATCGACAGCCACGGCCTTTAAACTGGAGGGGTCCCAAATGAGGAAGTGGTTCACGGTCATATCGGCAAACGGGGTGGTAAACATCGCAACGCCACTGGGGAGCGCCACGGTGGGTGGATGCCAACTACCGGTCGCCAAATCGGAAACGGAGGCAGATCGCAGGCCCAGGGCATTGGCCAGGCGCTCCAAGGCGGCCGGTTCGCGGCCTCCTGAACGGATGGAGTTCAGTTCCGGGATGGAAACCTGAGCGAGTTTGGCCAGATCACGATCGGTCATGCCTTGGGCTTTTTGGGCCTTGGTCAGAACGTCCAGGTGGGTGTCCTCCAGGTTCATGAGAGAAGATCGGCAGTGCGCCGGGTGATTTCAGTGGCGGCAACCGGGGTTTCCTTCAGACCGGGGGGAGGAGGCGGGAGTTCGAACCAGGAGCGGCAACCTGAAAGGGCGGGAGATGCGGGAAGGACCCATTCCGGCTCAAGGAGGAATGCGCGGATATGCGCGAAGTGCAAAAGCTTCTGATCGCGGGATTCGAAATGTTCCCGGATGGTTTGGGGATCATAGGCGGTTAGCGGGAGGAGCTTCTCGATGTTCGACCATTCAAAAAGATCTCCCGATTGGATCCCTTCCACCCGTAGCCGGATATGGAATCCACCCTCGGCGGGCTTGCCCTTCTTTTCATGGTATTGAGTCGGCAGGAGGTAGAAATGCTTGGTTTGGAATCCGCTCTCCGCGGTGGATTCACGAAGGCCGGCCTTGCGCAGAAGGAGACATTGTCGTCCCTGGGCAATGGCATCGCAGACGGAGGACAGTTCCTTGAATCCCATGTTCATCGGCAGTGTCTCCGGGCGGTCGCCACGAGGAGAGGGTAGTTGCTTTTGAGATAGTAGAGGCCCGAGCCGGCGGTAATAACGGCCGTGACCCAGACCGCCAGATTCAGGAGATTGCGTCCGTAAGGCATGAGGGGATCAACGGCGAGGAGCAGGAGTCCGATGATCGCGGTCACCATCTGGGTGACCGTCTTGTGTTTGCCGACGTTTTCCGCAGCCAAGACCACTCCTTTTTGGCCGGCGACCAATCGGATTCCGGTGATCAGGAATTCCCGGGCGACCACGAGCGAGACGAACCAAACCGGCAGGAGGCCGGCCCCGAGTAGGCCGATAAAGGTGACCGCCACCAGCAGCTTGTCGGCGAGAGGATCGAACAGGCGGCCAAAGTCCGACTCGATTCTCCATAAACGGGCGAGGTGCCCGTCGAGCCAATCGGTCAGGGCGGCCCCCACAAATAGAGCCACCGCCAGCCAGGCCGTCCAAACCGGGACCGGGGGGTGGGCGCACGCCTGGAGCAAAATCAGAAGAACGAAAGTCGCGAACACGCGTCCAATCGTCAACCAGTCGGGAACAGTCATGGAAAAAGATTAAGAGAAAGATGAAGATGAAGAAAGACTAAGCGATCAGGTCGTAGATTTTGTGGCCGGTGATGGTGACTTCGGCAAAAGTGCCCGGGAGGAGCGGTTTTTGCAGGAGAACTTTGCCGTCGACCTCGGGAGCGTCGGCCTCGGTGCGAGCGGTATCGGGAGTGTCGACGAGGACGCGGAGTTTCTTTCCGACCTGGGCGGAGGCGATCTCTTTGGCGATTTTCTGTTGGGCGGCCATCGCTTTGCGGTAACGGGCTTTTTTGACCGTGGCGGAAACCTGATTTTCCATTTTGGCGGCCCGGCTACCGGATTCTTGCGAGTAGGTGAAGACCCCCAGCCGTTCAAACTTGGTCTCCTGAATAAAATCGAGCAGGGTCTCAAACTGAGTGTCCGTCTCGCCGGGAAAACCGGCAATAAAAGTCGTGCGGATGGCGAGGCCGGGAATGCCAGCGCGGAGACGTTTCACCAGATCGCGAATGTGGACTTCCGAAGTCTCGCGGCGCATGTCCTTCAGCATGCCCTCCTCGATATGTTGCCACGGGCGGAACTAACTTGGGCGCGGGGGCCGCGGCCTTCGGTCCAGCGATCCATGCCGAAGTAGGTCGTATCCTGGGAAATCAGTAAAAGCTCTTTGACGCCCTCGCCGACCAGTTGCTCCGCCTCTCGGCGAACGGACTCCATGGTGCGACTACGATGCTTCCCCCGCATCTGGGGGATCACACAGAAAGAGCAGGGATGATTGCAGCCCTCGGCAATCTTCAGGTAGGCATAATGCTTGGGAGTGAGCCTCCAGCGGGGAGTGTTAAAATCGGGGATGTAAACGGGGAGGTGGTCGGGAACGAGATCCTCGGGCGGGGCGCCGGGAGCGCGGGCCAGAACCCGTCGGACCACGGGAGCCACCTCCTCCAGCTGATCAAGGCCGATGAAGGCATCGACTTCCGGCATCTCTCCGGATAGTTCGGAGGAAAAGCGCTGGGACATGCAGCCGGCAACGATCAACCGCTGGTCCTTTCGGCGCCGATGCAGGCCGCGATCCCGATGGGCCTCAAGAATGGCTTGGATACTTTCGGTTTTGGCGGAGTCAATGAAGGCGCAGGTGTTGACGATCAAAACATCGGCCTCCGCTGAATCGGAGGTGAGATCCATTCCGGCGGAGCGGAGATGGCCGAGCATAATCTCGGAATCGACGAGATTTTTGGCGCAACCGAGAGAAATCAGCCCGACTTTGGCCGGCATGGAAGGTGGGCGGGTGCAGACGGGGCGTCAGCGGGCCGGGAGGCGGAAGGTCTGGTTGCCGGGTTTTTCGTAAGCGCCGAAGTTGGAGTCGTTGAAGATGATTTCCGCGTCGGAGGCTTCCCGGGTGGTGACGACAAAAGATTCCCCCGTCCAGGCGGGGTCGTTCTTGTCCGGCATCATGTCGTCCTCATCGATGGTATCTTCAAACACCTGAACCTCTTTCCCATCGCGGATGGCGACCACTCTGACCCACGTATCTTTTTTGGCCCGGATCCGGAGTTGGTTGGGCGTGCCCGCCTTGGGGGCAGGAGTATCGGAAGTCTGGACCGCGGGGAGGGAGGATGAGAGAGAGGGAGTCTCTGTTTTGGCGGGTTCGGTGGATTTGGCCGGAGTGGCAGCCTTGACGAATTCCTCGTTGGGGTTCGCGGACGGGGCGGTGGGCGCACCCGTGTCTGATTTTTTGGCGTCCGTGTTGCCGATCGGGGCGAGGCGATTCGGATCCTTGAGGGATGGAACCGGCCACACGCGGTACAGCTGAATTCCAGCCACGGCCAGGACAAAGGCGCCGGCCAGCGACAGGGCGCCAAAGCCCAGCCTGCGCGAGGTGATAACCGGCTCGGCGGCCCGGGTGGGGAGGGATTCCAACATTTCCGGACGCAGATCGAGGATGGAGTCCTCGATTTCAGCGGAAGGCTGAAACTGTTTGAGGATGGATTTGGGATCCAAGCCCAGTTCCCGGGAGTAAATCCGAAGAAATCCGCGGACATAGGCCTGGCTAGGCAGTTTTTCGAATCGGTTGGCCTCCAGATTCCGTATAACGTTCAGATGGAGGCGGGTCCGTGCGGCCGCCTCTTCGACGGTCCAACCCAAGCGGGTACGGGCGGCGCTGAGCTGGCCGCCAACAGAGGCTTGATTGGAAGAAGGAGCTTCTTGGGTTTTCATAATTGGACCGTATCAAGGTCGACGAGAATCTCCCGATCCTTAG
>RGGS01000085.1 GCA_010024525.1 Verrucomicrobiota bacterium
CCTTGCGCGCCGCTTGTACCATTCCGTCGGCGTATTTTCGGTGATAATCGGCCACCACGATGACGAACCGCCCCTTTTTCACAGCCGATGTCCCATTCTCTTCTTTTTGGTGGCCAGATATTTTCGGTTGTGGGGGTTCGGCTTGGTCTTGATCGGCACCTGATCCACCAACTCCAATCCATACCCTGCCAACCCCACCACTTTCTTCGGGTTGTTGGTCAGCAACCGCATTCTTCTCACCCCCAGGTCTGTCAGAATCTGCGCCCCAATCCCGTACTCCCGCAAATCGGGCGAATATCCAAGCTTTCGGTTGGCTTCCACCGTATCGAGCCCCTTTTCCTGTAACCGATAGGCGTGAATCTTGGCCGGTAACCCGATTCCCCTACCCTCCTGTCGCATGTAAACCAAAACCCCTTTTCCCTCTTGCTCGATCCTTCGCAAGGCGTCGTGCAGTTGGTTACCACAATCGCATCGCCTTGAGGCAAAAACATCCCCCGTCAGGCACTCGCTGTGTACCCGCACCAGTACCGCATCCTTCGCCTTGGGTTTCCCTTTCACCAAGGCCAAATGATGGCTTCCATCCGTCACCGTCCGGTAGAGATAAAGGTCAAACATCCCGTAATCTGTCGGCAGTTTCACCACCTGTTCCCTGACAACCAAACGCTCCTTTCTCCTGCGATATTCGATCAGGTCTTGGATGGTCCCCAGTTTCAGTCCGTGTTTTTTTTTGAATTCCATCAGATCGGACCACCTCGCCATTGAGCCATCCGGATTCAGAATTTCACAAATCACCGCGGCATCCCCGTGCCCGGCCAACTTGGCCAAATCCACCGCCGCTTCCGTATGCCCGGCCCTGACCAAAACTCCTCCCTCCTTGGCCCGCACGGGGAAAATATGACCTGGTTGCACCAGATCCTCCGCTTTGGGATTCTTTCTCCCCAAGGCCCTCAAAGTCGCAGCCCGATCCTGCGCGCTGATTCCCGTGGTGATGCCCTTGGCCGCATCCACCGAGACGGTGAAATCCGTGCCAAAACGTTCTTCGTTCCTCGCCACCATCCGCGTCAGCCCAAGCTTTTCGGCACGGGCTTGCGAAACCGGCGCACAGATTAGGCCCCGGCCCTCTTTGGCCATGAAGTTGATCAACGACGGCGTCACCCCCTTGGCCGATAAAACCAAATCTCCCTCGTTCTCCCGGCCTGCATCATCGGTCATCACCACGATTTCGCCCCGGCGCATGGCCAAGATCACCTCTTCAATCCGATCCGCCCCCTGGGGCTTTTTCATGTTCCACCCTCCAGCGCAGCCCTCACCATCTTTTCCACCGCCGCCAACGCTTTACCGATTCCCGAGGCATCGACTCCCGAACCTTGTGCCATGTCAGGTCTTCCTCCGCCCTTCCCCCCCACTTCCGGCGCCGCAACCTGAATGATCTTCCCGGCTGGCACCTTCTTCACTGCTTCGGCCGTACACAGTGCAACCAATGGCACTTTCCCCCCCTCTTTCCCGATCAAAAACAGAACGGATTCCCCTTCCCTCTTCAGCCGATCTGCCAATACGGGAAGATATCCGCTTGGAACTTCCCCCAGATCCGCGCCCAACCACTTGATCCCGTTCAAAACGGTTCCTTTCGTCCACAAATTCTTTGCCTCCTGCTCTGCTTTTTTCTGCATTTCAGCCATCCGATCTTTGGCCGCCTGCTTGTCTCCCTCCCGCAGCGCCTCATCCGCTTGGGCAATTTCCGCATCCCGTTTCTTCACCAAATCCCAAAGCTGCTCCGGCGTCTCATGACCACACGCTTTTGAAAGATTTCCAGTTCCAGCTTTTTTCTTCTCCAAGGAAGCCGCTTTCTCGTCCTGCTTCTTCATCTCTTCGCGACACCATTCGGCCAAGGCCGCCCCCGATACCGCCTCAATCCTCCGCACTCCCGCGGCAATCGCCGACTCTCCGATCACCCGGATCGTCCCGATCTTCCCCGTCGATCGCACATGCGTTCCTCCGCACAGCTCCTTCGAAAAACCTCCGATATCCACGACCCGCACCGTCGCCCCATATTTGTCCCCAAAAAACTGCAGAATTGTCGCATCCTCCTTCACTTCGGCATAAGGTCTCTCTCCCCACTTCACTGCCACATCGGCCTTCACCTTCTCGTTCACCTCCGTCTCCACCTTGGCCAATTCCTCAGGGGTCATCGCCTTCAGGTGGGCAAAATCGAAACGCAACCGGTCTGGCCCCACATACGATCCCTTCTGTCTCACCCCCGCTCCCAGCACATTCCGCAAAGCCCAATGCAAAAGATGGGTCGCACTATGATGCCCCTCGATTCTCGAGCGCCTTTCCGTGTCCAAAGCCACCTTCACCGGTCCCCGGGCCTCCACCACCGACTCGGTTAAATGGACTGGGACGCCGCCCGACCCGCGAATCGTGGCCACCACTTTCACCTTCTTGCCGTCCCACTCGATCCATCCCGTATCACCCACTTGCCCTCCCATTTCCCCATAAAACGGCGTTTGCCCAAGAAATACCCTGCCCTTGGCTCCTCCGGGTCCGGGCTCCGGCAGCGCCTCGGCTGCGACCTTCTCCACTTTGGATTCTTCCGTTTTTTCATATCCCGTGAAAATGGTGGGAAAATCAGGCCCCGCATCGTCTTCCACTTGAATGGTCGTTTTGTTCTGCGACTGGCGTGCCCTCGCCCGCTGGGCCTCCATCGCTTTTTCAAACCCTGCGGCGTCCACCGCGATCTCCCTCTCCCTCGCCAATAACTGGGTCAGATCCAGCGGAAACCCATACGTGTCATATAGGGTAAAAGCATCCTCTCCTTGTATGACCTTAATCGGTCCCGCCACTAACTTTTCAAACATGGCCAAGCCCCTCTCCAGGGTTTTCGAAAAAGAGCTCTCCTCCGACAAGAGAACCGCTCGAATATCCTTTTCCCGGCTCTTCAATTCCGGAAAAGCGTCCCCCATCGTTCGGATCAGGGGGGTGGCCAGTTCCGAGAGGAACCCATCCGGCAACTTGAACCTGCGACCGAACATGACCGCCCGTCGCAGAATTCTCCGTAAAACGTAGTTCCGACCCTCGTTGCCCGGCACAATCCCGTCGGCGATCGAAAACGAGAGGGTGCGCACATGATCCGCCAAGACCCTGAAGATGCAGTCGTCCATCTCTTCTTCGCTCACCTCCTCCCGGCTCTTGGGCACCCGTGCCCCATACTTCTTGCCCGACATCTTCTCGATCTCCGCAAAAATCGGGGCAAACAGATCACTGGCATAGTTGGAAGGGTCTTTTTTGAAATCCTGAAACCCGTTCGAAACGGCGAAAATTCCAGCCACCCGCTCCAATCCCATCCCCGTGTCCACATGTCGCTCGGGCAACGGCTTGAATTTTCCACCCGGTTCGGCATTGAACTGGATGAACACCAGATTCCAAATTTCCAGACACCTTGGATCCCCCTGGTTCACCAGCTTCCCCTGGGTTTTCCCTTCGGGCGTCAGATCCACATGCACCTCGGAACACGGCCCACACGGACCTGTTTCCCCCATCATCCAAAAATTGTCCTTGGCTCCGCCGGTAACCACATGGATCTGGGGATCCAGCCCCACCGATTTGAATTTTTCAACCCAGTACCCATGGGCTTCCGCATCAAACTCGGCCGGATCCCCGGGCCCGGGCTTGTAGACCGTCGCGTAGAGGCGGGCGGGCGGAAATTTCCATGTGTCGACCAAAAGCTCCCAGGCCCAATCGATCGATTCTTTTTTGAAGTAATCCCCAAACGACCAGTTTCCCAACATTTCAAAGAAAGTGTGGTGGTAGGTGTCGAATCCAACGTCCTCCAGATCGTTATGCTTTCCGCCCGCCCGAATACACTTTTGCGTATCGGCGGCTCTGGCCGGCACATGGGGAAATTTTGCCTGCCCAAGAAAGATGGGAACGAACTGGTTCATCCCTGCGTTGGTGAACAGAAGATTCGGGGAAGTCGGCATCAGGCTGGCCGAGGGCACGATCGTATGGCTCTTCCCACGGAAGAACTCCAAGTATCCCTTTCTGACTTCAGCCGATTTCATGGAACTAGCTGAACATCATAACCTTGAAACCCCCTTCCGCCAAGACTGTAACCGAGGGGTTTGAGGGGGCTGGGATCCGAAATTTCGAAACACGGCGGGAGCTTCATCCCGAGCCCTTACCATCAAGACGTTTTGGCGTGTCCCTCTCGACCCTCCCAGCGGCGGTACAACTCGTGCGAAATCTCAAACTGGTCAAGGATTTTGCCCACGGTCTGGTTCAGCAAGTCCTCGATGGTTTTCGGCTGATGGTAGAAGGCCGGTGCCGGGGGAAGGATGGTCGCTCCGGCGAGGGTCAGGGTCTCCATGTTGCGAATATGAATGAGGTTGAAAGGGGTCTCCCGCGGAACGACCACCAGTCTGCGCCTCTCCTTCAGGCACACATCTGCGGCGCGGGTCAGCAGGTCGTTGCAGGCGCCGGTCGCCATCGTGGCCAGGCACTTCATCGAACAGGGAACCACTACCATGCCGATGGTTTGAAAAGATCCCGAGGAGATGGCGGCACCGAAATCGTTCGGGTCATAGCACACGTCGGCCAAGGCCTCAAAGTCGCTGCGTTTTTTACCCATCTCAAGATGGATCGTGAGGTCGGCTCCCTTGGAAAGAACGAGGTGGGTTTCAACTTCCGGGTGGCCCCGCAATGCCTGCAGGGTGGACCAGGCCAAATGAGGACCGCTAGAACCGCTGACACCGACAATAAAACGCCGCCGCTTCACTGGACCCGCCTTCTCAGGACTTTTCCGCTTGGGATTGCAGACGCTGCATACTCCCACCTCCATAGGTGTTGCCATACGCCAGGTACAGGAGGGGTGGGCATAAGGGGAAATTTTAATCAACCCATAACGCTTAGCAAGCGCCCCCCTCTTGTTAGCACCGGTGGCCTAGGATGGATCCAACCACCCAGCAGGAGCCTCACTTATGAAAAGCTTTCGCTTCGATCGGCAACCGGGATAATGAGCCCATGAAAAGACGCTCTTTTTTCCAGATCCTCCTTGGCTCATCTCTCGCGTCCCGCCTCCTGCCTTCCACCTCCCGCGCGCAAAGCGCACCCGCGCTGGCAACGGGTCCGTTCACTCTCCCCCCACTCCCCTATGCACCCAATGCCCTCGAGCCCTATATCGATGCCGAGACGATGACCCTGCATCACGATAAACACCACGCCGCCTATGTCATCAATCTCAACAAGGCCATCGCCCCCTATCCTGACCTCCAGAAAAAATCCCTCGAGGAACTGTTAATCAATCTGGAGGCTGTTCCCGCCGAGATCCGGACCACCGTCCGCAACAATGCGGGCGGTCACGCCAACCACTCCCATCTTTGGAAAACCCTGTCCAATCCCGGCAAAAAACCGGAGGGCAAACTGGCCAAGGAGATCGATGAATCCTTCGGGAGTTATGAGAATTGGAAAGAAGGGATGACCAAGTGCGCCATGGGGATCTTCGGGAGCGGTTGGGCTTGGTTGGCCCGAGGCAAAGACGGAAAACTCTTTATGAAGCCCTACCCAAACCAAGATTCACCCCTGATGGAGGGAGCCACCCTTGTTTACGGCATCGACGTCTGGGAGCACGCCTATTACCTAAAGTACCGCAATCTCCGCACCGACTATGTACGGGCTTGCTTGGAAATTGCCTCTCTTTAGTTCCCGTTTAATCCAACAGCTCCACCGGGCATTCAGGAAGCACTTTTAGAAAAGATTGGCCGTATCGCCGGCTTAAGATTCGTCCGTCCAGCACGGCAATCTGGCCCTGGTCCGCTCGGCTACGGATCAACCTGCCCACCCCCTGACGGAATTTTAAGATGGCCTCGGGCAACTGCAGATCCCGAAAAGGATCCCCACCCAACTCCTTAATTCTTTCACATCTGGCCTCAAACAGCGGCTCATCCGGCACGGAAAAAGGTAACCGCGTTAAAATCACATTGGATAATGCTTCACCCGGGACATCCACCCCTTGCCAAAAACTGTCTGTTCCAAAAAGCACGCTATCCCTGTCCTCTTTAAACTCCCTCAGCAACCGCGTTCTTGAATTCCCCTTGTCCTGCACCAGGAGCTTAATCCCTCGCTCTTCAAACCAACCTCGCATCCCCTCCGCCGTTTTTCTCAACATGGCCCAACTGGTGAAGAGCACAAACGCCTTCCCCTCAGTCATGCCCACAAATCTTTGGATCTCGCCCTCCAACGCCT
>RGGS01000086.1 GCA_010024525.1 Verrucomicrobiota bacterium
GAGGACCGGCACAAGCGCGAGGTGCGCCGTCACCGCACCGACGAACTGCGCGCCGGGCTTGCCGAGGTCGCATCGGTGTACAGGGACGAACTGGTGTCGAACCCGAACATCCACCACCCCGAGGCGTACATCTCCGCGGTCGAGCGCATCCATGAGATCACCAAGATCGATCCTTGGTTCTTGGATAATCTTCAGGAAATCACCGAGGTCGCCCGCCGATTGGAAAAAGAAAAGTGGCTTGGCCACCCGTCTGCTCTTCCCCTGTTGCACGAGGCTCGTCAGGCGGGGCTTTCGGATATCGATCTTGCCCGCCTCCTGCCCGGTCCAACCGAGGAGCTCCCTGCCAGAGCTCGGGACATCCGTGCCTGGAGGGAAAAAGAAAATCTTCTGCCCACCTTCCGCCTAGTCGATACCTGCGCTGCCGAATTTGAGGCTTTTACTCCTTACTACTACTCCACCCACGACCGGGACGATGATGAGTCGCGTCCCACCAAGAAGCCCAAGATCCTGATTCTGGGGGGTGGCCCGAACCGTATCGGCCAAGGGATCGAATTCGACTATTGCTGCGTTCACGCCAGTTTTGCCCTTCGGGAAGACGGTTTTGAAACCATCATGGTCAATTCCAACCCCGAAACCGTCTCCACGGATTACGACACTTCGGACAAACTCTACTTCGAACCTCTCACCGCCGAGGATGTGATCCATATCTACCGGGCTGAGAACAGAGAAGATCAGGTCAAGGGAGTCATTGTCCAGTTTGGCGGTCAGACTCCCTTGAATCTGGCTTCTGAACTCCAGGCCGCCGGCATCCGCATCCTTGGCACCGCCGTCGAGTCGATCGAACGCGCCGAGGATCGAAAGCTTTTTTCCTCCATGCTCGACAAGCTGGGCCTGCGCCAACCTCCCAACGGCACCGCCACCACCACCGAGGAGGCTCTCGCGGCCGCCAAGAAGATTGGCTTCCCCTTACTCCTTCGCCCTTCCTTCGTTTTGGGCGGCAGGGCCATGCGGATCGTTTACTCCGAGGAGGAAATTCGCACTTACATGAAGGAATGCACGGAGGTCGCACCAGGACGGCCTATCTTGTTGGACCGTTTTCTGGAGGACGCGACCGAGGTGGATGTCGACTGCGTCGCAGATGGCAAGGACGCCGTTATCGGCGCGGTCATGGAGCACATCGAACAGGCCGGGATTCACTCAGGGGACAGTGCCTGTGTCATCCCGTCACACTCACTCCCCAGGAAGGTGATCGATGAAATTCGTCAAGCTACCCTGGCCCTCGCTCGGGAACTCGGCGTCCGCGGCCTGATGAACATTCAATTCGCCGTGCAAAAGGATACGGTCTATGTCCTGGAGGTGAATCCCCGGGCCTCTCGTACCGTCCCCTTTGTCAGCAAGGCCATCGGCAAGCCATTGGCCAAGATCGCCGCCCGGGTCATGTCTGGAAAGACATTGAAGGAGCTCGGCTTCACCACGGAGATCATCCCCACCCATTTCTCCGTCAAGGAGGCCGTTTTCCCCTTCGCGCGTTTCCCCGGCACCGACATCCTGTTGGGGCCGGAAATGAAATCCACCGGCGAGGTCATGGGAGTCGACCGGTCCTTTGGATTGGCTTACGCCAAAAGCCAGATGGCTGCTCAGCCCTCTCTTCCCAAATCCGGCACCGTCTTTCTAAGCGTCCGCGATATCGACAAGAATGCGGCGGTTCGCCTTGGGCAGGGTCTGCACGACCTCGGCTTCAAGATTGTCTCCAGTAGCGGCACCGCCCGCAAATTGGCCGACGCCGGAATTCCCGTGACCCCCCTGCTTAAACTTTCAGAAGGCCGCCCCAACGTGGTCGACCTGATCAAAAACCGAGAAATCGTTCTCGTCATCAACACCCCGGCAGGGGCCGTGGCCCGCACGGAGGAGGTCCAGATCCGGACCAGCGCCCTCCAGAACAAGGTTCCGGTCATGACCACTGTCGCTGCAGCCCAAGCCAGTCTCGAGGGCATTAAATCCCTTCGCACCCATGGTCTCTCCGTCCAGGCCCTCCAAGATTACCACTCCTGATCATGGTGGGGCGGATGCTTGCGTTCGCGTGAAACAATCGCGATCACGTGATTTTTTATCATGATCCGAAATCTTATCTTCGACTGGTCGGGCACTTTGGTCGACGACCTCGCCCCGGTTCTGACTGCCACGAATCACGTCTTTGGCCTTCACGGAAAACCTCTCTTTGACCGGGAGACCTTCCGGGAAAAGTTCTATCTGCCCTACAAGGGTTTTTACGAGGAACACCTGCCTGGGATTGCCCTGGAGGGGCTGGAGAAGGTTTTCCGTAAAGTCTTTCGCGAGAACCACCACACCGTTTCTCTGCTCCCTGGAGCCCGGGAGATCCTCCAATACTGCCACGACAACCAGCTCCCCACTTTTCTTTTAAGCAGCGTCATGCAGGAGGATTTTCTTCATCAAGCCAAACGTCTTGGGGTGGATCACTACTTTCACAGATTGTACGCCGGGATTATCGACAAGCGGGAAGCCATCCATTCAATCTTGGCCGACCATCATTTGCGACCCGATGAAACCCTGTTTGTCGGGGACATGGAGCACGACATCGAAACCGCCCGTTACGGCAATATCCGGTCGTGTGCCGTTCTCACGGGCTACGACTCGCTCAAGAAACTGCAGCGCGCCCTTCCCGACCATGTCGCGTCCGACATGTTTGCCGTTATGGAGATCCTGCGTCGCCACTCCGCTCCGGAGTCACTTCCCCCTATCCCCACCGTAGGAGCGCTCATCGTCGGTCCGAACGACAAACTGCTGATGGTCCATACCCTCAAATGGTCCGGCCTGTGGGGAATCCCGGGAGGAAAGATCAAGGCCGGTGAGCCTTCGGTGGACGCCCTTCACCGGGAGGTTCTCGAGGAGACAAACCTGCCAATCAAGGATGTCGTGTTCGCGCTTGCTCAGGACTGCATTCGTTCGAGTGAGTTCTATAAGCCGGCCCATTTCGTTCTTCTAAACTACATCGTCCATACCTCGAAAACGGAAGTAAAGCTGAATGCCGAAGCTGACGAGTACCGCTGGTGCACCTTGGACGAATGCTATCAACTTCCTCTCAACACCCCTACCCGCATCCTCCTCGATTGGTATAAAAAGAATCGATAAGGCACCTCCCCCTTTCCACTTTCCACCTGCCCCAACTTAAGCTTTCTTTTTTTTAGCACCCTTGGATGATTCTCCGGTGAACTGGCAATCCTCTCCCTATAAAATCGAGGCCAAAAACGGACAGACCTTTGCTTTCTGCACCTGCGGTCAGACCAAGAGCCCTCCCTTCTGCGATGGTTCACACAAAGGATCCGGAAAAGCCCCCAAGGTGGTGACGGCTGATAAAGACGGCCCCATCTGGGCTTGTGGATGCGGCAAAACCAAAACCTCCCCCTTCTGCGACGGTAGCCACAAAGGCTGAAATTCGCTCAGCCCGATGAAGGGGCAAGATTAAGATTAAGAAAATCTAATCGCCAACACCTGACCGCTCAGTGGTCGCTTAATCTTTCCACCTAATCTGCGCGGGGCCTGAGGCCTCGCGCATCAGCGCGTCCCCATCCCTACACCCTGGACGGTCTGGAACAGCTTCCCCTCAGTCTTGATCGAAGGGGCAATGATGATTTCGGTTTCCTGAAACTCTTTCAGGGTCTTGGCGCCGACATTCCCCATGCAGGTTACAATGGCCCCAACCAGATTCTGGGATCCGTCATCCAGAGTCGCGGGTCCAAAAAGAATCTGCTTTAGGCTGCCTGTCACCCCCACCTTGATGCGCGTTCCTCGCGGCAGGTTGGCATGGGGCGTGGCCATCCCCCAATGATTCCCGTTCCCCGGGGCTTCCTGAGCCCGGGCAAAGGCGCTTCCAATCATCACCGCGTCCGCCCCGCAGGCGAAGGCCTTGCAGATATCCCCGCCCTTGTTCATTCCGCCATCGGTGATGATAGGCACGTAACGACCCGTCTTTTTGTGGTACGCATCGCGGGCGGCCGCACAATCCACCGTGGCCGTCACCTGGGGAACTCCCAGCCCAAGAACGCCACGTGTGGTACAGGCCGCTCCCGGTCCGACCCCCACCAGCAACCCGGATATACCCGCTTCCATCAACTCCAGACTGACCCCGTAGGTGACCGTATTGCCCACCACCACCGGAATCTTCATGGTTTTGCAAAACTTGGCCAGATCCAGCGTCTTGTACTCGGTCGAAATATGACGAACTGTGGAGACAGTCGACTGGATGACAAAAATATCCGCTCCTGCCTTTTGTGCGATGGCCCCGTACCTCTCTGCTTTCTGGGGAATGGCGGAAACGGCCGCCACGATTCCCGCCTTTTTCATTTCCTTGATCCGCTTGGCAATCAGTTCCTCACGGATCGGCGGGACGTACATTTTCTGGATCAGATGGGTGCAAGCCTCCTTCTCGGCCTTGGCAATCTGGGCAAGCACGCTACTGGGATCCTCATAGCGCGTCTGGACCCCTTCCAGGTTTAACACGGCCAAACCGCCCATCTTGCCCATGGCGGTGGCGAATTTCACATCCACCACCCCGTCCATGGCCGAGGCCAGAATCGGAACCTTAAAAGTATGCTTCCCGATCGAGAATTCCGTGTTCACCTCGTTGGGATTCACGGTGACATCCCCTGGAACGAGGGCGATTTCGTCAAATCCGTACGTGACCCTTGCTTTGCGATTCCTTCCAATCCACATGCCCATACTCAGTTCCTTTCAGTTTCGACAGGGTTGAGGGGACGCCGGGCACCGCATTTCCTGCAACGCAGGGAATACCAGGCATGCTCCCGTGGGTTCCTTGCGCCACAGACGGGACAGACCACCGCCTCTTTGAACCTTCTTCGGCTCAGTGACGCTTTCCATCCTCCAACCATCCACAAAGAAAATACGATGCCAAGAAAAAGGCAGAGATAGACCAGAAGAAGTTGTGAACCGGTTAGCGTCATGGATGAACCTCTCCCGGCGGTGGCTCCACCGCCCAGAGGATCTTCACGCGACCCCACTCCACCCACTTGCCTGTATCCGGCTCAAACCGCCAACCGCGCAAAAGATTGGAGGCCTCCCGGTCGGCTGCCGGATCACCCGTGGTCCCCTCCAAAAACACAAACCGGACCGCCCCGTCCTCATCTACCCCCAATCGTGCCGTGGTCGGTTCCAGAGCATGGGTGCTTTGCAACGCAGGCAGAGTCAGACTTTTGGCTCCCAGACGGTTTTTTAAGGCACCGTCCAGATCAAACCACGTTTTGGCGACCACGTGGCTATCCTTGCGGAGCCCAAGCACCGGTCCGGATCGATACGAGCCCATAGCCGTGGCCGCTTTCACCGGCAACGGGGCATCCGCTCCCAACCCGTTGGGATGAAACTCCGGCACCGGCACAGTTTCCTGCACTGACCAACCCACCTCGTTCCAGGGCAGGGTCACGCTTCCGGAAAGAAGCAGGGGTCGGGCCTTGGGGAAAACAATCGCGGAAGGCCGCCTTCCCCGCCCTGCAGGGTGACCTTTCCCGGCCCGTGGGGCGGAATCCGGATAAAATCCCCCGGATCCCGGAATAGGGAAAAAGCCAGTGCATGGGCCCCCAAAGAGAACGCCACAAAAAGGGTCAGTTGTCCCCTAAGGCGGGAGGGAATTTTCACGGACTCGGTTCGCCGGAACGGGAGGCCAAGACCGCGGAGAGACCGTTTTGCACCACCGCATCCAATAGCTGGGCCACCACTCCATGCCGCAACTCCCGGTCCGCCCTCACCACCACCACCGCCCGGGGCTCTGCCTTGGCCAACCGCGATAACTCTATGCGCAACCTGGCCAAGTCGGTTACCCGGTCATTAAAGAAGATTTGTGGCGTTGCCCCCGCCGTGGCGGTGATGACATATCGGGTGTCGTTCACCCCGCCCTTGGACTGCCCCGGCGAGGGCGGATCGACCACAATTCCCGGCTGAAAGACAAAACTCGAGGTCAGTAAAAAAAAGATCAGTAACAACAGGATCACATCCACCAGCGGGGCCACATCCAACGGCCCCCGCAAAACCCGGACCTGCGTCCGGATTTTCATGGAGTCGGCTTTTCCGTCTTCAGGGCCGTGGTCACCGGCGTGCTCACCGCCGTTGGGCGGAAACGACCGCCCTCCTTGAGAATCTGGATCATCTCGATTCCGGCCCGCTCCATATCGTTGACCTCGGA
>RGGS01000087.1 GCA_010024525.1 Verrucomicrobiota bacterium
TCAAGGGAGGGGATCCCTTTATTTTTGGTCGGGGTGGGGAGGAGGCAATCTATTTGGCCCAAAAGAAAATTCCTTTTGAGGTGATTCCCGGCATCACAGCAGGGGTGGCAGTCCCAGGGGCAAACGGAATTCCTGTGACCCATCGCGGTGTCAGTACGGAAGTGGCTTTCCGCATCGGCGCCAAGGCCAAGGGCTCTGTGGAAGGTAAAACCTTGGTGGGTTACATGTCCGCCGAAGGGCTGGGCGCATTCCTCCAGGAGGCCATGGCCGGTGGATTTGCCCGGAGCTCGCCGGTGGCGCTGATCCAAAAAGGCACGTTACCAAGTCAGAAAATGACTTTTTCCACGATCGGACAGCTGTTGAGCGGCGCAAAAGGGCCAAGGATCGAACCGCCCGCCATCGTGGTGGTTGGGAATGTGGTTTCTCTGCGGCATCGCATTCGCAGACAATCCAAGGGAAGACTTTCAGGACGAAGGGTGATCTTAACCGTGAGTTCCGCCTTGGCCCACGGGTGGCGGGATGTTTTTGAAGAGGAGGGGGCGGAAGTCTGGGAGATACCCATGACCCAGATTCAAGAGATTCCCGTGAGCCAAGACTGGAAAAGAAAGTTAAATCAATCGGACTGGATTGCCTTAACTAGTGGAGCAGGGGTTCGCGCGTTGATTCATGCCGTCGCTGATCTTCGAAAGCTGGCCGCCAAGAAAATCGCCGTGGTAGGACCCTCCACCGCCCGGATCTGCGAACAACATGGACTGGGCGTGGATTTTATCGGCCGCGGCCAGGGAGCAGTCGCCCTCGCCAAGGATTGGCCGGGAAAAAAGGAAGAGGTGGTGCTGCACTGCACCGGAAACGCGGAAGAGGGTATCCTGCGAAACACTCTGGCAAGACGGGGGTTTATCGTGAAACGGTCCGTCATGTATCGGAATACCGAGCCACCCAAACCATCCAGGGTGATTTTGGATCCACTCCGTAAAGAGGGGGCGGATTGGATCGTCTTTGCCAGCGGCACGGCAGCCAAGAGGTTTCAGCGGCTGATGGGGAAACCCTGGGCCAATCAAATCAAGGCGGCGGTGATCGGAGACTCCACGGCCAGAGCATCCCGTCAGGCTGGTTGGAGGGTGGTGGCCAAGGCGAAAGATGTTTCGGCACGGGCGGTTTTATCCGCCATGTTGAAGACTGAGTGAACGCATCGTCTGATCAGGAAATGGAGGAAGGCCATTTGGCTCTAGCCATGGGCGAGATGGAACTGGCGGCCGAACATTATCGGAAAGCCACCCAGATCGATCCGGATTGCGCGGATGGTTGGCAATCCTTGGGAATGGCCTTGGTAAAGCTTGAAAAACTGGACGAAGCCATCCTGACTTTGGAGAGGCTGATTCAACTGCGTCCCAAAGATCAGCTGGCGTATAGCAGTCTCTCCCTGGCTCTAGGCAGAGCGGGAAAGATCAAGGAGGCCGAAGAAATGGCGGCTAAGGCCAAGGTGGCCGGTTGGGGTGGAGATCCAACCAAAATTGGTGGTTAGCGAAATCAGCGTTGGCTGATTTTTCGATCTTGGGCCTGAATCTTGTCTCGCAAGGGAACCACCGGACCGCCGACCCCGAGAGCTTTATGATATGCTTCCAGGGCCTGCTGGGTTTGCCCCAAGCTGGCATACACATCGCCCGAGTGCTCCAGGAGGGTGGGATCATCAGGAACGAGCCGCAACGCCTCCTCTAGAAGCGATTTGGCGTCTTGGGGGTGGCCAAGGCGGTAGAGGACCCAAGCTTGGCTATCGAGATAAGCAGGATTGCCCGGGGAAAGTTCCAAGGCTTTTTCAATCATCCCCAAGGCTTCAGACAAATTCTGACCACGTTCCGCCCACATATATCCTAGGTAGTTGAGGGATGGGTGGTGCCTGGGATTTAACTGTAACGCCCGCTTCAGGGCGGCTTCGGACCGGGTGGGTTGACCGGCTTGTTCACTGGCGGCGCCATATTCGTAATAGAAGCCGGCATCGAGAACTTCAGGGCGATTTTGGGCCAAGCGCTCCACTTTGGCGAAAGTCGCGGCAGCCTCGGCCATTCGACTCTGGGCTTTTTGAGCCAAGCCTTGAACCAAAAGAAGTTGAATGGAGTCCGGATAGAATTCGGCCCCTTGTTCGATCGTCCGAAAGGACCTGCGAGGTTGGTTCTGCTTCAACTGAAGCAACGCCAGACGGAGAAAATCCGTCAAAGCAGGAGGGTGGGCGGCGTGAAGGGCAAGCACCCGGTAGATCTCAGCACGTGCGGCAAGATTCAACTCCTCATAGAGATTCGCCAAGACCGGATAGAGATTGGAACGGCCCGGCTTTCCTGCCTCCACTTTTTCCAGGGTTTTATCGGCCTCGTTCGTCAGGCAGCTGAGAAGCTGTACGGCAGCCAGTTGCTCCAGAATGGCGCCCTCATCGCCCTGATCTTCCTGAAAAAATGCGAGGTAACGCAAAGCGGTGGGGAGATCATCCGCTGCCAAAGCGATTTCCGCCGCCCGCAGACTGACGCCAGAAATTCCCGGATCCAAATCTGCGGCCCGGATAAAGGCCGGAAGAATGGAAGCCGCCACCTCCCGTTGCGACTTTCTGGATAAAAGCAAACTGGACCGCAACAATCCCTCCGCCACCCGGGCGATGCGCTCAGGATCCTCCACATCCCACCCCGCCAATGCGGTGAGAGCGTCACGCTGGGCGGCGGCGGCGGCTTCCCCGTGTTTTTCCGCGGCTAGCGCCAGACAGAGCAAGGTACAACGTTCGGGCTCATCCGTTGAAGTGGGGGGGAGTCCCTGCAGGATTTGCACGGCCTCAGCGGAGCGACCGAGGTCTAACAGGGTGGCGGACTTTGCCATGGCCGCCTGTCTGGAGGAGGGATCGAAAGCCAAAGCCTTGGCATAGGCCTCATACGCCGCCTCACACTGTCCCAGGATGTCAGCCCTGCGGCCTTCGGCAAAATATAAGGCAGCTTCCACTCGGTCGTTGCGGACCGGTTCGGCGGCGATAGCTCCCGATGCGACAAGTAGTAGGGCGACAAGCGCCCCGACTTCAGGTCTTGTAACGGAGGCGTTTCTTATGGCGGTTCGCGCGACTACGCTTGCGGCGCTTGTGCTTCGCGATCTTTGACTTCCGCTTTTTCTTGATGGAACCCATGCCTGCATCGTGGCGATGCAAAACTTAGGTGACAACTTTATTCAGCGGGTACTCAATAATTCCCTCAGCCCCCAGAACCTTGAGTCGGGGAATCAGGGTGCGGACAACCTTTTCTTCCATCACGGTTTCCACCGCCACCCAGCCTTCCCTGGCCAAGGGGGAGATCGTGGGGTCGCGGAGAGAGGATAAAACCGTGCTGACCGAGTGCAGACAGCGTCGGGGCACATTCATCTTTAGCCCGACCAGATCCCGGGCACGAAGTGCACCCTCGAGAAGCATGGCCAGCGTGCTGATCCGGGTCCGGTCAGAGGGCCGGGTCCAAACTTTCCGGTTCGCGATGAGTTGAGGATAAGACTCCAGAATCGTGTCCAAAATACGCAGCCCGTTGGCCGCCAGGGAGGACCCCGTTTCGGTGATATCCACCACGGCATCGGCCAGTTCCGGAACCTTTACTTCGGTGGCGCCCCAAGAGAACTCAATCTTGGCCTTAATCCTGTGCTTGGCCAGGTACTGACGGACCAAACCAACCGCCTCCGTGGCGATGCGCTTGCCACGCAATTGCGATGGACGTCGGATGGGGGAACGATTAGGGACCGCGACCACCCACCGGGCCGGCTGGGCGGTGGCTTTGCTGAAACGGAGGGTTGAAACAACCTGCACCTTGGCCCGGGTCTCCTGGATCCAGTCGCTGCCGGTTAATCCCAGATCCAGAAAACCATCTTGCACATAGGCCGCAATTTCCTGGGCACGCAGGAGACGAACCTCAAAATTGGGGTCATCGATCGCTGGACGGTAGGTGCGGGAACTCCGGGCAATGGCGTAGCCAGCCTTACGAAAAAGATCGAGGGTCGCTTCCTGTAAGCTGCCCGAGGGAAGTCCGATACGGAGAGGTTTCATGGAAGGAGAACCCTAGAGAGAAAAAACTGGATACTCAATCCTGCTTCGCGTGGTCTTGCGAGGGCAAGGTGGGGAGATGAGGGGAATTTAGGCCAAAATGGCCGGCATCTGCTGGGTGATGCAATGGATGGCGCCCAACCCGCCAACCAAGGCTCGGCAATCAATACCCACGACTTGGCGATCAGGAAAAAAGGGTTGGAGTTGCTGAAGGACAACCTGATCGGTGGGAGAATGAAAAACCGGCACTAGGACGGCCGCATTGCCGATGTAAAAGTTGGCATGACTGGCAGGATTGCGATGGTGCGGACCATCTGCACGGGGAGGCATGGGCATCTCAATCACCTTGAGGGGTTTCCCGTTGGCATCCCTGGCATGACGTAGGCGCTCCAGATTTTCAGCCAAGGGCGCATGGTTCACGTCCTTGGTATCCGGTTCCACCACGGTGGAAACCACTCCCGGAGCGAGAAAACGGGTCAAGTCATCCACATGGCCGTCCGTGTCATCGCCTTCCAATCCATCGCTGAGCCAAATAATCTGCCGAACTCCAAGCCAGTGACGGAGTTTTTCCTCAATCTGGGGTCGATTGAATTTGGGATTTCGGTTGGGATTCAAAAGGCAGGCCTCGGTGGTGAGGAGGGTACCTTGTCCGTCCGTATCGATGGACCCTCCTTCCAGCACAAAGTCGTGGGTCTCAAACGGGGTTTCGGTCATGGGACACGCGCCCAGGGGGACGCGGTCGTCCGCATCCCAAGGAGTGTATTTCTGGCCCCATCCATTGAAGGTGAAATCGTGCGCCACGCGGGCAGGTTTTCCGTGATTGCGGTGCAACATGAAAATTGGACCACTATCGCGTAGCCAGGCATCGTCCGTGGGGATTTGCACGATTTTAAGGTTAGGCGACTCCAATCCGGCACGCCGAACACGCTCCCCAATTTGCGAGGAGGATTCGCAGTTGTTGGCGCAGAGGTACACGCGTTCGCCGGGAATCAGGGCTCGGATAATTTCCAGATAGGTTTCCTGCACCTGATCCAGCAGACCGGGCCAAGTGGCCTCGTTGTGGGGCCACGCAAGCCAAGTGCCCTCGTGTTTTTCCCATTCGGCGGGAAGGCGATACTGCGACCAGTCAATCGCGGAGTTCGAGGGTTTCTTCAAGAATTCAGGTAGCGTTGATCTATCCCGCCGTAGGCATCAATGCGCCGATCGCGCAAGAAGGGCCAGTGTTGTCGGGTGACGCCAATCTCGTTCAAGTCCAGGGTAGCCCGGACAATTTCCGGTTTATCGGTTGAAGCCTGAGCCAGAACACGGCCGAACGGATCGCTGACAAAGGAGGAACCCCAGAAGTCCAGATTGTCCTCGCGGCCAATGCGATTGATCGAGAGCACGTAGACGCCATTGGCGATCGCATGGCTCCGCTGGATGGTCTGCCAAGCCCCGAGTTGAACCCGGTGCAATTCCCGCTTTTCCGTGCGGGCCAATCCAATGGCAGTCGGGTAAATGAGAATTTCAGCACCGCGAAGTGCCATCAGTCGCGCTGCCTCCGGGTACCACTGGTCCCAGCAGACCAAGACACCCAGTCTGCCCACCGGGGTATCGATGGGCTGAAAGCCCGTGTCGCCGGGAGCAAAA
The DNA here is from genome assembly GCA_010024525.1 of Verrucomicrobiota bacterium. GTDB lineage: Bacteria > Verrucomicrobiota > Verrucomicrobiia > Methylacidiphilales > Verrucolacustridaceae > Verrucolacustris. Next base: position 5,678 of record RGGS01000087.1, read on the forward strand.
TAAAACTTTTCACTAAATCCAGGGTCGTCGGGAATGTGCATCTTACGATAAGTCCCCAGAATCTTGCCATCCGGCCCAAACACCACCGCGGTGTTGTGGTACAAACCGCCCGCACGCTTCTCGAACAGGCTCGAGACCAGGGTGATTTTGTGTTTTTTTGCCGCCTGGGCAAGAATTCGGGTGGTCGGGCCCGGAATGGTCTCCGCCAGCGCAAAGCAATCGTAATCCTCCTTTTGGCAAAAATAGAGCGACCGAAACAGTTCCTGCAGACAAATCAGTTTAGCCCCCTGTTTTGCGGCCGCGGCAATTCGGTCCAAGGTAAGCTTGAGGTTTTTCTCCGGCTGGGGAGAGCAGGCCGTCTGAATGAGGGCGACGGACACTTTGCGGTTCGGGGTAGACATGGGACTAGTTCAGCGCAAAGCCAGCGGCGGAGCGAGAATTTCAGACATGACCACCGCCTCGCGAAGATGCGCGCGCACATGCGAGAGGGCCTGACGACGAGGTGCACTCGGATGGGTTTTTTGCTTCACCTC
>RGGS01000088.1 GCA_010024525.1 Verrucomicrobiota bacterium
GTTCGATTCAGCGTTCCGGCGAGGAGCAGACCGCGGTTTTGGAAAATGCCACCATGCGAACGACCTTCACGACCTGGGGCGGGGGAGTGCGCACGCTCGAATTGCTCGGTCACGCCGGTGATCCGGGCGAGAAGGTGATCCTAAATCGGGGATCCCCGGATGCGATTTTCGAACTGCGGGGCTGGACTCCAGCCGGCGAGGGATTGCCCTGGACCCTGGAGAAGGCGGACGCGCAGGAGGTGGTTTTCACCGCCAAGGCGCAGACGGGTGGGGAAGTCTGGCTCCGCCGCATCTTTCGTCTGGCAGGGGATTATCGGCTCTCTCTCACGCAGGAGGTGGAGAACCGCGGGACCGTTCCCTTGGCCCTGCCCAGCTATGCCTTGGCCGCCGGAGTTGGGGCCCCGGTTCACCTGAAGAAGGATGAGGAAAATTACCTCGGAGCCAGTTGGTTCACCACCGACGTCACCTACACCACTCATAAATTACCCGAGTTTCTGCCCTCCAACTTCTTGTTTCTCTTTCCGCGTCCCGGCAAGGAGTTGATCCAGAGCCGCGACGACCGGGAGGTCCGCTGGGTGGCGGCCAAGAGCCAGTTTTTCGCCTTGGTGTTGACCGCTCAGGACGCCCCGGCGATGGGGGCCGAGGCCCGCAAGGTCGACTTGCTCGGCGAGACCATGCGGGATGGATCGGGCAAGGTACCCGCAGTTGAGGCTTGGATGAAGCTCGCGGGGTTCGACCTGGGAGTCGGGGCCAGGAACACGCGTCAGTTCGGCCTCTATGCCGGGCCCAAGGAGGATTGGCGACTGCGCAGCTTATCCCAAGGGGAGGATCAGGTCATGGAGTTTGGCTGGATGGGGATCGTCAGCCGTCCGTTGCTCGTCGTGATGAACACCATCTACAAGTGGGTGGGAAGTTATGGCTGGTCGATCGTGATCCTGACCATGTTGCTTAAGGCCATCCTCTGGATTCCGCAGGCCAAGGCTAACCAAAGCATGAAAAAGATGCAGCTCCTTGCGCCCAAGCTGAAGGAGCTACAGGAGAAATATAAGGAGGATCCTGCCAAGCTGAACACGGAGATGATGCGACTCTACCGGGAATACGGGGTAAATCCGCTCGGGGGCTGTCTGCCGATGTTGGTTCAGATGCCGGTTTTCCTCGGATTTTATTATATGTTGCTCAGCTCGGTGGAGCTACGCGGCCAGTCGTTCCTCTGGATCCACGACCTTTCCCGCCCGGACACCATTGGGTTCCTTCCCGGGTTCGGCATCCCGATCAATCCCATGCCGTTGATCATGACGGCGGCCATGGTCTGGAGCATGCATCTCACCCCGCAACCGCAAGGAGTGGACAATCCCGGGGCCAAGATGATGAAGCTCATGCCCCTGATCATGTTGGTGTTTTGCTATAATTTCAGTTCGGCGTTATCGTTGTACTGGACCGTGCAAAATTTCCTCTCCATCGGACAGTTGATGTACAACCTGCGCCAGCCCATGCCCAAGCTGGAAAAGGTGCAGCACCCCGCGGATCTGGTGAAACGCGGACGGTGGAAGGGCGGAATGTGGGGGCGGCGATGAACGGATCCGCCGCGCCGGTCGAGGCCCGGGAGCTTCTCGAGAACATGCTCGGGCATCTTGGCTTTGCCTTCACCCTGGAAGAGGAGAGGCGCGGGGACGATGTGGTCCTGCACGTGCGGATGCAGAATCCATCCCGGCTGATCGGGAGGGAAGGGGAGACGATCGATGATCTGCAGTTTTTACTCAACCGCATGCTCGTTCGCGGCGAGGAACCGGCCCAGCGGGTGATTGTGGATGTGGAAAATTACCGGTTGGAGCAGCAGTCGGCTCTCCTGGACGAGGTCAAAGAGATGATTGAGCGGGTGCGTTCCTCCGGTGAGACGGTCGATCTTCCCCCCATGAACGCCTACGAGCGACGGATCATCCATCAGGCTTTCCGCGATGATCCGCAAGTGGAGACGGTCAGTCCGGAAGGCCCGTCCCGTCTGAAGCGGATCCGGGTTCGTCCGCGGCGTCCGGCCAAGTCCTGAGAATCCCGCGCCTCTTCCCTATTGGAGCAAGCAGTCGCGGGACTGGCGTGGATGGTGGTTCTTCTTCTGGTGGCGGCTACGGGACGTTACTTCGGCGGGGCCCGGGCTGTGGTGATGGGACCGGCCTATCTGGCAGGAGGGTTGCTGTGGCTGTTGTTGGCTTGGCGGGGAGTGGAGGGATTGATTTCGGGACGGCGCGTGACCGACTTTATGGACCTGCCGGTCTTTCTTTTTCTGGGGTATTCCCTTTGGGCGGTTCTCCGCGCTCCGTGCGAATATTTCGGCCGGCTAGAGTGGCTGGAGGCTTCCGTGTACGGCGCCGTGTTTTTAACAGTTCGGCATCAGTTGCCGGGGAGGAAAATCATTCCATGGTTTTTGGGCTGGCTGCTCCTCGTGGCGGCGATGAATGAAGTCTATGGATTCCTTTATTTTCGTCAGCCCACCTATCCGATTGGCCCGGTCTCATTCTTGGGCTGGGAAGCGGAGGACCGGGCGGATTATGCCGAACGAATGTCGGGCCTATTCGGCTGCCCCAACCATTTTGGAAACTATCTGGTGCAGGCCAGTTTGGCGGGGTTGACCCTGGTGATTTGGCCAGGTCTTTTTTGGCCGGTACGAATGTTGGCCGGTTGGTTGGGGGTGGCCTTTGGGGTTGGGGTACTTTATTCCATCTCCCGGGGAAGCTTTTTGGCTTGGGTGGCAGGTCTGGGGACATGGTTTTTCCGCTGGCTTCGCCGGGGGCCCCTGAATGGGCTGGGTAAGCTGGCCCTTTTGTCGGTTGCCGTCATTGCCTTGGCGGCAGCGGTCTATTGGGCTTCGGGTGAGGCCTCGATCATGAAGCGGTGGTCCGTTGTTTTGGGCAAAGGAGTGGGTTGGGAGAGAATCTTTAGCGGGGACGGGAATTTCCGTGTCCGCTTGGCGCAGGATGGCTGGATGATTTGGCAGAGGGCCCCTTGGTTTGGCCATGGCCCTGGTAGTTTCGATCTCGAGCATTTGAGGGTCAGCACTTGGGCACACGGGTCCCGGGCCATTTACACCCACAACGACTATATCAATACCCTGGCCGATTACGGGGCGGTCGGAGGAGGGTTGGTCGCCCTGTTCTGGATTTTTCTTGCCGTGTTTCTCTGGCATCGCGGTCGAACCAGGGAACCGGGATCCAAGGCGGACGCTTGCACGGGGTTGGGTTGGGCGTTGATGACGGCCATGCTGCTCCATGCCTTGGTGGATTTTAATTTCCACATTCCAGCCACGGCGATCTCCTGTTTTTTTCTGCTCGGGATGGCCACGGCGGTAGCCTGGCCCGAGCGGCGTGGATCCATGGCGGCGATCTTCAATCCATTGGTCGTTTTGTTGTCTTTGTTTCTGGCGGGGTGGACGGGGTGGCAGGGATGGAAGACCTGGGCCGGGCGGTCTCTGCCGACCAAGGAGGCCGCTCTGGCCAAACTTACCGAGGCGGAGCTCGAAGAGAAGGCAGCCGAGGCTGAGAAGTGGGACCCCAATTCCCCGGTCATGGCCATGGCCTTGGGGGACGCTTACCGGCTGAAACTGATCGAGACATATTTCTCGCCTCCTCTTTCCTCTTCACCCGGGGATCAGGACAAAAGAAAAAAAGACATTGCCCGATTTGCGGAGGCTTCGGCGCATTGGTACCGGGAGGCGGGCAAGCGAAGCCCCAAAGACGATGTTCCCGTGGTTCGACTAGGCAGCATTCTCGATCTGCAGGGGAAGTTTGGGGATGCGGAACCCCTCTATTTGCGGTCCCTGGAGATGCGGCCCCACTCCCAGTTTGTCCGGATCAGCTACGGCAATCACCTTTGGCGGAGGGGCGACTTGGAGGGGGCGAAGCGGGAGTTTGAAAAAGCCATCGGCACCCCGGGGTTGCATCGGCCCGGGGATGGGGTGGATCCCGCGGTCGAAGCCCGGGAGATGCTGGAAAAGGTGAAAGAGCAGATTGCGAAAAGCGGTACAAAAAGGCAGAATCAAAAGTTCAACCCCCGGGAGGATTAAGCCAAATGAACCACGAAATCACCCTAATTTTGGTCAAACCCGATGCCTTGGCGGAGGGGTTGACCGGGCAGGTTTTGGCCCGGTTGGAAAAGGAGAAGATGAAAATCCTAAACTGCCGGATGCTTCGTCTCGATGGGCCTTTGCTCAAGGAGCATTATTCCCACATCGCCCATCTTCCTTTCTTCCCGGAGATCGAGAAGTTCATGTCCTCCGGACCGGTCATCGCCGTGGCTTTGCAGGGTCCCAAAGCGATTGAGCGAGTCCGGGAACTGTTGGGACCGACCGACAGCACCAAGGCGCCCAAGGGAACCATCCGCGGCGATTGGGGGAAGGATAAAATGCACAATGTTTTGCATGCGTCCGACTCGACGGAGACCGCCAAAGCGGAGTTGAGGCGGTTTTTCGGAAGTGAAAATCCAGTCGTCGGTGGGTAATCGGGACTGAGGGAACGCGCCCGCCTCGTTTGTCTCCCGGTTAACGGGGAAGCAGGTTAAATTCTGGTGGCAGGGAGAGGCCGATTTGTTGTTCGAGCTCGGACTGCTGCATAGCCCATAATCCAGTTTGCGGGTGAGGATTGGCATCAGGAGGAGGTGGAATTTCGCACCGTCCAAGCAGCGAGCCGTCGGGTTTCCATCCCTGCCATTCGGTTCTGCCAGTCAGGAGATCATACCGGGCACTGGAGAGGGGTTTGCCATCAGGATACTGAAGCATCAGGGAGCTGACCCTGTCGGCTTTCTTGAGAACCGGACCGAACTGCCCCAAGACCTTGCCATCTGGATATAGAAGACGACCGCCGGTAAGCCGATCCCCGTCATAATGGCATTCGGCAAAGGGTTGGCCCTCCGGGTAGTGGAGGGTGATGGGACCGGCCAAAAGACCGTCCTTGAACTGGGCTGAACTGGCGAGTGATCCGTCGGGATTGAGGCTGCGGTATGGGCCGTTTTTTTTGCCACTCAGATAGGTGGTTTCGGTGCGGGTTCTGCCGTCGGGATAAAGTTCTCGGGCCACCCCTTGCAGCCGATCGTTTTGCCAATTTTCCTCCAAAACAAGTTGTCCCTGCTCGTTCCAGTTGCGGGCCAAGCCCTCTTTTTTGCCTTGGACGTAGGTGACTTCGGATTTTTTGGCACCTGAGGGGAAATGCTCGATGCTCGGGCCATCGAGTTTGCCGTCTTTCCAGTGGGCGGAGTAGCGGGGCCGACCCTCGGGCCACCAACCAGTGGCGGAGCCGTTGAGTTTGTCGCCTGCATAATCAAGGTTATCGGAGACGGAGCCATCGGAGTGAAATAGGGTGGAGGGCCCCTCGCGTTGACCCTCGAGAAGGGTGTTGGAGGCACGGGTTTTGCCGTCTTCGCCAAAGAGAACCTGCGGTCCGGTCATCTTGCCGTCGACCATCCGGGTTTCGGCCTTCAGTTTTCCGTTGGGGGAATAGAACTGCCAGTCGCCTTGAGGAAGGCCGTTGAGGATCCGCCCTTCGGAAATTTTCTGGCCCTTGGTGTCGAAATCGATCCGGCGACCGTCCCGGCGGTCGGGTCGGCAGAACTCCCGGCGAATGATCTCGCCATTTGGGCCATAAAAAAGGAGTTCGATAGTGTCAGGCTTGACCTGGCGGGCGCTGACGGCGAGTTCCCCCTGAAGGTTGCGGTAGGGACCTTTTTTCAGGACAAGAAGGGGAACCAGAGAGGCCTCGTCATATTGCCAGACGGGGTCGCCCGCGGGTTGGTTGGGGCCGTTGGGAAACTGGTTGGCACGGTCGACGCTCTGGCGGATGGCTTCAGCGGCCTGCAGACCCTGAAGGACGGCGTTGAGGATGAGGCCGACTTCTGATTGCGCCCCGCAGCGCGGAAGATCGATGGCAAAGAGCGTGAGGAAGAGAGCGGCGGTTCGCAATCGGAGGATATGGGATATGGGATATCGGATATGGGAGGCTAACATCGGGGATTAGTTTAAGATTAAGATGAAAATTAAGTAAGCCTGAAGGTGGGGTAGGAACGGCTACCCTTAGCCGTCCATGCTGTACGTTAGGTGAACGAGGTAGGATTTTCTGTAGGGCCCCGCTCCGTCGGGGCCTTGGACGCGGCGGAGCGCGTCCCTACAGAGG
>RGGS01000089.1 GCA_010024525.1 Verrucomicrobiota bacterium
CCGGGGAAATCACCACCCGCGCCAAGCTCGATTACGACACTCTGGTCCGCTCCACCATCCGTGAAATCGGATATGTCCACGATGACGACGTCTTTCACGCCGACCGCGTCCACATCATGAATGCCCTTACCGGTCAAAGTCCGGACATCGCCCAAGGCGTCGATGCCCGCAAGGTCTCAGGGAAAAAGAGCTCCGAGCAGGGCGCGGGCGACCAAGGCCTGATGTTCGGCTTCGCCTGCCGCGAAACTCCCGAACTGATGCCCGCCCCCGTCATGTACTCCCACCGCCTCGGTCGCGAACTCAGCCGGATCCGGAAATCCGGCAAAGTGCCGTGGCTCCGGCCGGATGCCAAATCCCAGGTCTCCGTGGAGTACCGGAACCACAAGCCGGTTCGGATCACCGCCGTGGTGGTCTCCACCCAGCACTCCGAAGATGTCTCCCATCGCCAAATTGAAAAATTCATCATCGAAAAACTCATCCGCAAGGTTCTTCCCAAAGACATGCTGGACGCCCGGACGGAATTCCTCGTCAACCCCACCGGGCGCTTCGTCGTGGGCGGCCCCGAAGGGGACAGCGGCCTGACCGGCAGGAAAATCATCGTCGACACCTACGGCGGTGCCGGACGTCACGGCGGCGGAGCCTTCAGCGGCAAAGATCCAACCAAGGTGGATCGCAGTGCGGCCTATATGGGACGTTACGTGGCCAAGAACATCGTGGCCGCCGGCTTGGCCGACCGGGTCGAGATCCAGTTCGCCTACGCCATCGGCTATCCCCGCCCCGTTTCAGTCTGCCTCGACACTTTTGGCACGGAGAAAGTCCCCTTCTCCCGCCTTGAACGGGCAGTGAACCAGACTTTTGATTTCCGCCCCGCGGAAATCATCCGTCAGCTCCGTTTGCGACGGCCCATTTACTCGAAAACCACCAACTACGGCCACTTCGGCCATCGGGGCAATCCGGCTTACGCCCCGTGGGAGCATACGGACCGCGTCCGTGATCTCCGTCGTCATGCCGGCTTGCAATAATCCAACCCACCCAGGAGAAAACCACCATGAGCACCGCCACCCTCACCCCAAAAACCAAAGCCCCAAAGAATTTTACCGACTACAAGGTCAAGGATCTCTCCTTGGCCGACTGGGGCCGCAAAGAAATTGAAATCGCCGAGAAGGAAATGCCCGGCCTGATGGCCATCCGCGAGAAGTATGCCAAGAGCAAGCCTCTCGCCGGCGTACGCGTCACCGGTTCCCTTCACATGACCATCCAGACGGCCGTTCTGATCGAAACCTTCGTCGACTTGGGCGCCGATGTTCGCTGGGCCAGCTGCAACATCTTCTCCACCCAGGACCAGGCGGCCGCCGCGATTGCTGCCGCGGGAATTCCCGTCTTCGCCTGGAAGGGCGAAACCCTCGAGGAATATTGGGACTGCACCTGGAAAGCCATCCTGAACAAGGACGGCAAAGGCCCGCAGCTGGTCATCGATGACGGCGGTGACGTTACTCTTTTTCTCCATAAGGGCTATGAGCTCGAGGAAGGAGATAATTGGGTCAATACCCCCAGCTCCAGCCACGAGGAGAAAGTCATCAAGGATCTCCTCAAGAAGGTCCACGCCGAAAGCCCCTATATTTTCCACGAGCTGGTCAAGGAGTGGAAAGGTGTCGCCGAGGAGACCACCACCGGGGTCCACCGTCTCTACAAACTCCAGGAACAGGCCAAACTCTTGGTTCCCGCCTTCAACGTCAATGACTCGGTCACCAAGTCCAAGTTCGACAACCTGTACGGCTGTCGCCACTCCCTGGTCGACGGGTTGAACCGCGCCCTCGACGTTATGATCTCCGGCAAGGTCGCCGTGGTCTGCGGATATGGCGACGTCGGCAAAGGCTCCGCCCAGTCCCTGCGCGGACAAGGCGCCCGGGTGATCGTCACGGAAATCGATCCGATCAACGCCCTCCAGGCCGCCATGGAAGGGTACGAGGTCACCACCATTGAGGAGACCCTAGGCCGAGCCGATATCTACATCACCACCACCGGCAACAAGGATGTCATCACCATCCAGCACCTTTCCAAGATGAAGGATCAGGCGGTGGTGGCAAACATCGGCCACTTCGACAACGAAATCCAGGTCGACAAGCTGAATAACTTCCCTGGGGTCAAAAGGGTCAACATCAAGCCCCAGCTCGACAAGTACGTCTTCCCCGACGGCCGCGAGCTCTTCCTCCTTGCCGAGGGACGCCTGGTCAACCTGGGCTGCGCCACCGGTCACCCCAGCTTTGTCATGAGCAACAGCTTCTCCAACCAGACCTTGGCAGCTCTTGACTTGTGGAAGAACCGCACGATCTACAAACCTGCCGTCTACGTCCTGCCCAAGAAGCTCGACGAGGAAGTGGCCCGGTTGCACCTGGAGAAGATCGGAGTGAAGTTGACCCAATTGACCAAGGAACAGTCCGATTACCTCGGCGTTCCGGTTGAGGGCCCCTTCAAGCCCGAGCACTACCGCTACTAAGCCCCGCTCTGTGAACCGATAGGGCAGGGTCGCTGACCTGCTTGCGGCAGCCTTGATCCGTCAGGGTTGCCCACTCGGTTTTTCATCAGCATGGCTTGCGAAGGGAAGCCCTTGGAGGGTGGGAAATGCGGCTCTGCGTAAACCTAGGCTAGGCCGGTTTTGGATTCTTTCGTGGAACCAAAAGCGACACCGCGATGGATCCCCCCACTAGCCCGAGAATGATGCCCAAGGACCAGGTAATCGGGAACTTTCCACCAAAGACCTCGTTCAACCAAGACAGCTTGAGCCCGACAAAGACCAACACCAGCCCCAAGCCGTATTTGAGGAAATGGAATTTATCGATGACTCCCGCCAGAAGAAAATAGAGGGATCGCAGACCGAGGATGGCAAAAACATTGGAAGTCAGGACAATCAAGGGTTCCTTGGTCAAGGCAAAGATCGCCGGAACCGAATCCACGGCAAAAACGATGTCACAGACTTCAATAAAAAGCAGGGCCACCATCAAGGGAGTCGCCATCCACCGCCCGCCGACCCTCACCCAGAATCGCTCTCCTTCCACATGGGGATGAATCGGCAACCAACGCCGCAGAAGGCGGATCAAGAGGTTGGTGGAGGGATCGAGGGGCTTGTCGGGGGAGAAGAGGATCTTGGCTCCGGTCAAAACCAGAAAAATTCCGAAAAGAATCGAAACCCAGGCGATCTGCAACAACACCGACCCCAGCACAATAAAGATCACCCGAAAAAGAAGGGCTCCAAGGATCCCGTAAAAGAGAATTCGGTGCTGGTACTTCGCCGGGATGGCAAAAAAATTGAAAACCACGACGAAGATAAAGATGTTGTCCACGGCCAGGGACTTCTCCACGACAAAGCCGGTTAAAAACTCCAAGGCCGACTGGCGGGCTGCGGCCGAGGAGTCAAAACCCGGGATCACCGAAAGGCGCGGGTCACTGGCCAAAGCATGCTGGGCAAAGAAATAAAAACCAAAGTTGAAGAGGAAGGCCAAAGTGATCCAGACCACGCTCCAACCCGTCGCCTCCCGCAGGCTCACCTCATGGGCCTGCCGGTGGAATACCCCCAGATCCAAAGCCAGGATCAACAACACAAAGAGCAGGAAACCGACGTAAAACCAGAGGTAATCGGCAAAGGGAAACAATATCGTGGCCATCAACGCTGTTTCTCTTGAATCCCCTGACGATGGGAGAAACTAGAATCGCCTCGTGGATCGGGGATCAGGAACAATTCTGGTATTGTCGTAGGGGGAGTAACCGGCGGGTTGGCCGGGGGTCAGCGGGTTGCCGGCAGGTGGATTCTTCCCTTCCAACTGGGTTTTGTTCGCTGACGATGGCTTGGTGGCCTCCGTTTTGGCAGGGAGGCTGTAGGGGTCTTGGGAAATTTTTTTATAGGCCCCCGACGGAGGTTCAGGAGCTTTTGGCGGAACCATCATCCGGCCATCCGAAGAACTGCCGGGAGGCATGATGGGCTTGGCGCCGGACTGATAATCCTTTCCCATCGGGCTGGTGGAAGATGGTCCGGTAAAGGAATCAAAGCTGGGTTGCACCCGGCCGTCTCCTGCATCGCTGGCCCTTGGCTTGACCCCGTCCATCCCCGTGACGGCCGGCAACTTGGCCTTGTCCGCCTCCACCAAGCTATCCGTTGAGCTTCTGGAAATAGCCGGATCTCCAGCGGCACTTTTCTTGCCGGTTTTTCGCTGCTCTTGGGCAGCCATCTGCTGGGTATTGGCCTCGGCCTGGGCCGCTTCTTCCTGCTGCTTTTTCTTGGCCGCCTCCTGCTTCTCCTGCACTCCCTGAGCAGCCCAATCCTGGTTCTTGTTTTTTTTCTCCTCTTGTTCAGGAGAGCGGAGTTGGGGAATCGAAAGCGAGGGGGCCGCGCCGCTGTCAGGCAGACTGGCTTTGGGCTCGGCCGAATCAGTGTAGGGAAGCTTTTGCTCTGGCTTGGTGGAGGGCAGGTTTGCCAGATCTTCCATGCTTTGGGAAAAAACGGCCCAGGGAAAAAGGAGGACCAAAGCCAGCACTCGGATCTTCATGTTGAGGAACATAATTCTCCGTGTGCCCGCGTCAATCTTCCCCCCTTGGCCGGCATACAATAAGATGCATCCATCTTGAATCCATCGCTTTCCAAGGAATTGGCGCAAAAGATCCGGGACTCCGGCCCGATTCGTTTCGACCTCTTTATGCAGTCTGCCCTCTACCACCCACAACATGGCTTTTACTCCTCCGGGTACACCCGGACGGGAATTCACGGGGATTTTCTGACCCCTGTTTCGGCCGGCCCTGTTTTGGGACAGTTACTCGCGCGGCAAGTCGACGAGTGGCATGCCGCTTTGGGACGCCCCCCCTCCATCTGCCTCATGGAGCAGGGAGCGGATCGGGGGCTCCTCGCGGCAGACATACTGAACGCCATGATAACCCACCACCCAAAACTCAGGGGAGCCACTCAACTTCACCTCTTGGAGCCCTCCCCCGCCCTAACCGACCTACAGAGAAATACCCTGCGCAGCCTCCAAGGGCTTTTTCCCATCCATTGGCATCAGGATTCAGAATCCTTTTCCCCCCATGAGATTCCGTGTTTCTTCTACTCCTGCGAGCTGGTCGACAGCTTTCCCGTACGCATAGCCCGCCATCGACAGGGGGTTTGGCACGAACTTTTTGTCTCCTTGGAAAACGATCGGTTTGTCTGGCTCGATCAGCCCGCCCTCTCGGACATCCTGAACGAACTTCATCGCTGGAGCGTCCCCTCCATGGAGGGCTTTAGCGCGGAGATCCGCCCGACGGCTGGAACATGGATCCGCTCCGTGGCCCACCTGATCCAGCAAGGCCTGGTTCTGACCATGGACTACGGCCTTCCCTCCCCCGACCTCTATCACCCCTCCCGATCCGCGGGAACTCTGGTGGCCATGCGGGAACACCGCCACACCTCGGATCCGCTGCAAGATCCCGGAAATCAGGATCTGACCGCCCACGTGAACTACACCGAGCTGATGCAGGAAGGGGAAAAAGGGGGATTACGATGCCTGGGTCTCACGGATTTTTCCCAAGCCTTAACCCGCTTGGCCGAGCCCATCCTGTCCGGAAAAGAAAAATGTTCGGAGAAATGGATCCGCAATTTTCAGCATCTCACCCACCCCGGTTTTTTTGGTAAAACCCACCAGATCCTGGTGCAGGGAAAAAACCTCCCTGAATCTTTCCATCCCTCAATCCTAAAATCGATATCCGCCTGCACGAATTCTTCCGGCTAAAAAAGGCAGGTCGGTTCCGGCCAAGCCCATGGACATTTTGAATTGGGGAAGTTCGTCTATGCCGGACAACCGGAATCGGTCAACTCAGCCCCGCTTGTTCCAGTCGAAGACTCCTTTTTTGTAGGCGTACAGATGCCCAACCTCGACCAACAACACAAAAGCCATCATCAACCCGAAGACCTGCCACCCCAATCCGCTCAGACGGAATCCGGCCAAGCTCACCGCCCACGGGTACATGAAAATCACTTCGATATCAAAGAGGATGAAAATCATCGCCACGAGATAGAACTTCACGGAGAAACGGGCCGAAGAGGAACCCACCGGGTCTTTTCCGCACTCATACGCCA
>RGGS01000090.1 GCA_010024525.1 Verrucomicrobiota bacterium
CTTCCTCCTCGGCCTTGGAAAGCGCCTCCGCCCGCTCCGCCATTTCATTATTTTTTCGGGCCTGAATCTTTAGCATTTCCTCCTCGATTTTCCGTAAGTTTTGGTCAATCGACCGTTCCGCATCCACCATCTCGCGGGCTTGGGCACGGTAGTGCCGGTAGTCTCGTGCCAAAACCATCCGCACATCGATGTGGACCCGACGATCCCGGCAGGTTCTGCCCAACGCGGCCATCATGGCCACCGGAACCTCCTGCAGCAGTAAAGTTGCCAGTTCCGGGGTCTGTTCATCCCGATACCGGTGATCCCAACAGTACAAATGACTGACCATCTTGTTCCGGCTCGGGATCTGATTCCCCTGCTCCTTCACTAGCTGGGCCAACCAGCCGCGATAGGACCGGTATAACTGCCGACGTAGGACGGGCCGGTCGGTCGACAAATCCTGAATCAACGGGGGGAAGATGATCTTCTCCTGTTGGCGAATCGAGCGCCTCAGCGTCCTAGAAATCCCTGCTTGGTTATGGATATCGACCCGGATCACTTGGTTTTCTTTCGCGGAAGTGAACTATTTCACCCCACTTTTGCCTGCCAACTTAAATCCACATTTATCCAATGTTTTTTTATAAACCCGTGCAGAACCCCTAGGACAAATACAGGGGTACCCAATCTGTTTTTAATTTTAGATCAACGCTTCAAAAGAACGGTTTTTGATGGCACTAATGCGTAAAAACGGGTTATTCAGAGGTGTGGCTAAATTAACTCTCATCCTTGGGTTCTTGCTCGCTGGGTGGAAGGCGGCTTTCGGCTATGTCGGCCAATCCCTGCAGGAACTTCAAGCCCAAGCCGAGGAGTTGACACCACCCGATTCCATTCTCCAAGAAGTGAAGAAAAAGGAACTGCCCGGAACCCTGTTTCTGATGGGCTTTCAGGATGATCTGCTTGTTTTCTTCGTCCTCTACGAGGGGTCGTGTGTACGGGAGTGGTACGTCAATCTTACGCTCCAAAAGGCCCTGACCGTCTTGGCCAAATCCGGGATCACCCATGTGGGAGAGCAGAATCCCAGCCACTGGCATTTTGGCGGAGAAAACCGGGGTGCCGACTACTATCCTGATGAAGGAAATCTTTCCGTTTTCAGCTTTTCCCACGCTGACAAGGTGACCGCCTATTACCATCCATCGAATTTGGAAAAACCGAAATAGACTGTTTCCCCAAACGAAAGAATTTATTAAAAAGAACATCAAAGCAGGCGGTGGAATCAAACCCAGATCCTTACCCCAACTGGGCCTTTGGCCCTTGGGGATCATGGCAGGGGTGGTTTTATGGATCGTTCTCACCCCCAAAGGCGAACTAGACGATTGGGCAGGCCAATGGACCATGGAACACTCCTCCCCTGTATTTCAATACTCCGTTCGGTTTCAGCCCCAGGGCAAAAACCTCAAATTCCAGATGGAGGCTTACAGTGGCACCCATTCGGGTTCGATTGATGGAATTGCCGAACTTAAAAACCCCAATCAAGCCGTCTGGCGGGAGGAGCATCAGGATGAAAAACCGCCTTTTGTCTCAGAGGTTATTTTCAGGAAAGAAGGGGATAAAATATCCGTCTCCGCCAAAAATACGGAATACTACGGCGGTGCAGGCATCTCTTTTGACGAAGGGACCTACCTGCGGGGCCCCGCCAGAGAGGACCCCTATCCCCTTTTCTCCCATGAGCTATTGACCCGTGAGGAGGAAGATCGGGTTCGGGCTCTAACCGGTGAGGATTATCCCCTGGTCGTGACCTGTCTCCAATTGGCGAGGATGGATGAGGTCAAAGAGAAGGACTTTCAGGGAAAAGTGGTGGATGGTTTTGTCCGCGGAGCGGCACCCTACATGAATGCCAGGATCACGATCGAAAAGAACGGAGCTATCACTGTCGGCGTGACCGACAGCGAAAAGAATCAAATCCGCATCCACACCACCAGGCCAGATGGAAAAACTCCAACCCCTTTCGATTCATGGGAGACAGCAAACTTTCCTGTGATTTATGTCCAGCCGACCACCCGGTAGGGCCCTAATCCTTACTGAAGGCCCGGATGACGAGGGCCAAGATCACTAAGGGCGGTAGCCCCATCCAGATCGCCGGCATGATCATATTGGCCGCCTGGGCACTGCCTGAATAGCGGATCGTGGTCACAGGAGTCTTGGCTGGGGTACTGGGGCGATAAGGATTCTTGTAAGGCGTGGGTCGTGCCGGCGGGGTGGCAGCCTCAACCTTTTCCATTACCGCCCCCAAGGCCGCTATCGCAATCATGCCGCTAATCCACCAGATCCGGATGTTTCTCATGGATCAGATTTTGCCCCTCGAATCCTGGGAATCAAGAGGTCCAATCGGGCTTTATGGAGCATCCAGTTCCAGCGGGGCATCCAAAGGAGTTTCCGAAAACCGGATTTTTAGACCTTCCCCGTAATTATTGGCTGCCCCGTGCAACATTTCGGGGGCTCCGTTCGGGCCGTAGTCGTTGTTGACCGAATAGTATGATTCCGGGGCACCCGCCGGGCCGTAATCATTCGCCGTGGACAGATATAGATCAGGATTGGCGGAGATTAGAATTTTCATGGGCTTGGCACCGCCGGTCGGAATTTCAACCTCCAGCCCCTGCCCCAGATCATTTGCCACCCCATGAAGGAAATCCGGAGACCCCAAGGGGCCATAATCGTTGGTCAAGGAGTAGTAGGAATCCGGTGATCCCCACGGCCCCACATCGTTGGCGGTGGAGTTCAGCAGATCCGGATTGGCCGAAAGAACCGGCTCCCCATACATCCGGATCGTTGCCTCCAAAGCGCGATCCGAAACCATGATTTGGGCCTTGGCTTCCTTCCATCCATTCATAACCACACCGAGCATTATAAAGAATAATACCTTCATGCCTGGAGGAACTCGATCGCGGTGCGGACCGCTTCGTTGGCAAAGCCCACGTCGCGGGTGGTAAAGACCCGTTGCCCTTGGACCCCCCGAAGGGTGATCCGGGTTCGCGGCGGCAATTCATGTAGCTGTTTTTCTTCGCTGGTAACACCACCGGCCAGTATCTCGGCCAACTTCTCGGCCGTGGGTAACCGCTCCAATTTGGCCTTCGTAAAGGCCGTAAGCTCTCCCACCGATTCATTGGCCGCCGTATCGAGCAGCTTTTCCCATAGATCCCCAAAAAGCTCGCCGGTGAAATAGAGATCACCCCCCAGCACCTTCCCGTTGATTGCCACAACCATGCCGGTTGCGTGGGGATATTTTTCCCGCAAAGAGCCCAGCTCCTCACGGACCGCCTTCCGGCGACGTTCGAGGGCTTTGTGATCGAGGGACAAATCCATGCTGCTGGGAGAGGATGCGGCTGCCACGTTTTCCCCCACCGAGGCCGATAACTTGCACTGCATCTTGGAGACTTCTTCCCACATCACATGCTGGTCGGTCTGGCCACTTCTCATCTTGGCCCGTAACGAGCGTGCATTGAGCGTGTGCTTGGAGCTGCTGAAAAGCCCCACCGCCTCATGCCCCCGGCGACCCCAGCGGGTCCGCTCTACACAGAACGTGGGCAAAGGGAGACGACCGGACTTGGCGGGCAAAATGAAGTCGGTCCGAACAACCCTGTCCTGACGACCTCCGCGAACGATGTCCCCGTCCTGGATGAACACATCGATTTCCGGCGAGAGGTTTTCGACCTCCAGTTGACCGACCGTTCCCGTTTCATGGACGACGACGGTCTTTTCCACGATTGCCCGGTCGAGCGGCATGAATTGCCGGGCACCGGTCCGGGTTTCGGTCTCCGGCGGGGTCAGGAGATAGAGGGAGAGGTTAGAGTGGGTGAACGGTCCGTCGACTTTTAGAGGCTGAGGATGGTTGGTCATTCAATCACCCTACAAATAGGGGTAGGACATTTGCTGGGCTAGGGGGTTGACGGAGGTGTTACGAAGGAGGGATGCAAACACCTGAAGCGCCCGAAAAGACCTACTGGATCCTCCCCGGAAAGCTGATGGCCGGTGCTTATCCGGCCCACCCCAAGGATAAAGAGCACCGGGAAATTATCACCTCCCTGATGGAGTGTGGTATCACGGACTTCATCAATCTCGTGTTAAACGATGAAACCGGCATGGGCGGTAAATCCTTTCGGGGATATATCCAAGACTATCGTGATGCCGCCCCCAAAGAGATGAAGCCGGTGATGCATAAGTTCCCGATTCCCGATGAGGATGTGCCGGAGGAAGCTTATATGATCCGGATTTTGGACAAGTTGGACGAGCTTCTGAAGCTCGGGAGGGTGCCTTACATCCACTGCTGGGGCGGCAAAGGCCGAACCGGGACGGTGGTGGGCTGCTGGTTGGTGCGGAACCGCTACGCCACCCCCGAGGGGGTCCTCTTCCGGCTAAAGGAGCTGACCGCGGAGCAGATGGAGTTCTTCTGGCACACGCCGAACACCCCGGAACAGGAGGATTACGTCACGGCGTGGCAGCCAGGAAAATGAGTCAGGACTCACGGGACTGGATCTCGTAGAGAGCGGACCAAAGGTCGCTATAGGCATCCAGTTTATTCGCCTGGGTTTCACTGGCATAGATCTCGTCTTTGAAGTTCGGGTAATCAACCGTTGCCGCGAGGGCAGCCAACGCCGGGGCCAACTCTTCAGGCCTCAGAATGATCCGCCAATGATAGTCGACTTCAGGGGTCTCAAATAGCTGAAGCGGACGCTTCAGCACCGGCTCAAGCAGCGAGATGACAGCATCGATATCAGCCCCGGTACGAGCCCGAATGTGATAGACGTTGTTCTTGGCTCCCTCCTTTTCGGGTCGGAGGACGATGGAATAAAATCCTATCTTGGTGGCAATCCACATTTAGGAGTCCTGGCCCCCGAAAATGCTTTTCCAGAAAACTCCAAATACGCTCTCACCGTTGTTAGGTGCTCCGGTTTTTTTGGCGTTCATGGATTCTAGTTTTGACTCAATTTTTCTAATCTCCTGCAAGGTCTCTTGTCTTTTACGAACCATGGCCTGTTCTTCGTAGCAGGCACGCCTAAACTCTTCCCCAAGCTTTTGCTTTTTATACTCGAGCTCATTTTTTCGGATTCTATTTTCCTTGAGACGTTGCAAAGCCTGATTCCGAGATTCGCGGATCCGGCGAAGGTACTCAAAGTGACTGAATGCCAAAACATAGTATTCATCCAGTTCCTCGCGGTCTTTGAGGGTTTCCAGGAAGTCATGGTAGTCGACCGTGTAGGCTAGCAGATTCAGCACCAAGCCCAGTTCGGCGGTTTCGAGGATGACCTTGCGCTCGGTGGGAAACCGGGGTTCGGCCTCGTAGGAGGGTATGGTGCGGGCGGCATGAAAAACCTTTATTTCCCGCCCGAGGGCTTCCCCAGCGAGTTTGGCAAAGTTTTCCAACTCCTGCTGGGTTTGGGCGGTGACCCGGACATTCCCGCAGGAAACGTTGAATTCAAAAAAGCCGATTTTAGTTGCGATCCACACTAGGTGTTTCTCCTGATCCGGATCCTGTGCGGACAAACCGCCTCATCCAGCGCTTGTGTAACAGGATTTGCCGAGGATTTTTAGGTTCAGGGCGACAAATCCAAATAAAGAAAGGCAGTTCGGAGTATGAAAATCTGATGAGATGCCAACGAAAGTCTTCCGTTCGCCATTTCTCAGGTAGTTGATTCCAAAGGCCGTCCCAAAAAGCCTCCATCTGATCCTCATTTGCCGCATCCCCTATCTGGCAGTCGCAAATAAAGTCTTTGGGTGTTAATTGCTGCTTCCTACGGTGGCGACATAGACTGCCTACTTGCAACATTAGTTCCTTATACTTGAGGATTTTTAGCTCACGCATCGTCATATCCTCCCGATTGATTGAACGAATAAAGTCGTTTTTTGTGCTCCGGTCATTATACAGAAAGACCTGAATCAGGCGTAGAGTGGTTAGAATCTCTGATCGGCACACTTCATTTAGCTCAGCAGTAAAATCGTCCCCATACTTTGCCACGAAGGCGAGACCCCTATTGATATCCTCTTTATGCTTTTTTAGATCCTCTTGGTACTTTGCTTCAAGACTCTGATCTATTTCGGGGACTCTTGTCATAATT
>RGGS01000010.1 GCA_010024525.1 Verrucomicrobiota bacterium
ACCTGCTGGTGGAGGACTTCGAGGGATTCGTGAACTACGGGGCAAATATCGCCACCGTTTCATTTGGCCAGGGTCCATTGACCACCGGGACCCCGGCGGTTAACCAGGTTGACCCGGTAAGTGTGCCGATCGGTCAGGCACCCTATCTCGTTCCCATTTTCTCCAAGCGTTCCCTGCAGACACGTATTCGTTTGCTGGACGGAGAAACGGTTGGGATGGGCGGATTAATTGCCGATTCGATTCAGAAAGTGGAGGATAAGGTTCCCGGTCTAGGAGACGTCCCTTTGGTCGGGCGATTGTTCCGCAGTGAGGTATCACAAAAAATCAAAAGCAATTTGGTTATTTTTTGCACACTTCGAATCATCAAGCCCGACGGCACCCTCGCGTTTCCTGATGACGAAACCAACCCCGAGTATGGGCAAGACCAATCGGCCGAGATGATGAGCGCCATTCCCTAGAGCCATGAATAGATATAGAAGAATTATTTTGTGTCCAATCCTCTTGGTTTGCCTTCTGTTCCCGACTGGATGGGGGCTTGCCTCCTCCGACGATGTCCTGAATCAGGAGCTGAACCGCCGTCAAACCTTGGCCAAGCCGCTGGAGGATGCTTTAAGCAGTAGCATTGCACTGGCTCAACAAGGCAACCTTCTGGAGGCCTATAACAATCTTGAGAAAGCATATTCTACGGCTTCGGAGAGCCTTCAACAGTCCGCCCTCGGGGCAACCATCCGAAGAAAGCTTTCAGAGTACGCGGCGCAACTGGCCGAATCAGCCAGCAAGAAAAATCACTGGCCCGAAGCCAGAAAAAGAGCCCTTGCATCCTTGTCGTATGATCCGGGCAGTGCTCTCGGTAAGGAAATTCTCACCCAGAGCGATCAAGTCATGAGGAGGGGAGCCGCCGGAAGCGCGGATATAAACCCAGCCCTGACGACCAAGTTTTTTGATCGACTGAACGATGTGAATCAGGGATTGGAGGAGGCCAAGGCACTTCGCGAAACGGGGCAACTGGATGCGGCGGAGAAGAAATATGAATTTGTGCTGATGGCGGATCCGTTCAATCAGGTGGCCACGGAAGGCATTCGAAAAATCTATCAGGAACGTGCTTTGGTTGCCGAGAAATCTAGGGATCTCTCCAACTTGGAGAGAAGAAGGGAGGTCCGGGAGGCATGGAACAACATCTACCCGAAAAAGGGTGGCGATTCCGGTGGTATCGCAACAATTTCCCCGATGACAGCGTCCCCCACCTTTGCTTTGGAGAGCAAAATGCGAAAAACAATCATTCCTCAGATTGATTTTTCAGGGGCTGACATGGACACCATCCGGCGCGCCTTGAATACCTTGAGCCGTCAGTATGATCCGGATGGGGAAAAGAAAGGAATCAACTTTGTGGTGAGTGCCGATTTAACGGACGCCCAACTGGTGAATCTAAAGCTGAGACAGGTCAGTCTTGAAGACGTGGTTCACTACATTTCTCAAATCGCTGGCGTTAAGGCGAGGGTCAATTCCGAGATTGGGGTGGTCTTCGCGCCCTTGGTCGAGAAGCGGCCCGATCTGATCCCACGCACGTATACTGTCAGTCCATCTTTCTTCAAGGAATCGGCCTCAGATGGGGCTGAGACTACCTCCACCGGACCCAGGGGTGGGGCAGGAAACTCGGCTGCTTCCGGAGATAATACGGCAAACAAGAGTGCCCAAAAGCGGTTGGAAGAACTCGGGGTTAAGTTTCCGGACGGGGCGTATGCCATCTACAATCGAAACACCAGTCAACTGAAGGTTGCCAACAACGCGGAAATGCTGGATTTGATCGGTCAGTTAATCAGCGCAGCGGAGGAACAAACGCTTCTGATTCAGATCGGTTGCAGGTTGGTGGAGATTAATCAGGCGGATTTGGATAGCTTGACCGTGAACTCCACTTTGGGAGGTTCGGGAGCCAATCTTCTTTCGGCGATTCCTGTCGGTCTTTCCACCAATTCGAGTGGCTCGACCCCAGCGGGCTCCACTCAAAAGGGAGTCACAGCACAGATGAATCAGATTCAAGGAGTAGGCCTATTGCCCAACAACACTTTATCCTCCTTTCTCCAAAGCGGCATCCTGGCAGGAACCAATCAGGCAAGCTCTTACGCCCTGAATACCCTGGATTTGGGTGGAACCATATTCAACGGAATGCAGTTCCGAACCTTTATTGCGGCCATCTCGCAGAAAAATAGCGCCAATGTTTTGGCGAATCCGTCGATCACCCTAAAAAGGGGGCAGAAAGGGGTGATTGAAGTTTCTCAGGAGTTCAAATACGTCAAAGAATATAATGACCCACAGTCCTCGATCCGGACGTTCACTCCGGTAGGGGCGGTAGCTGGAGGGACATCCATCACAACAGCGGTTCCTGGTCCGGAAACCGTGATTAGCTCGTTCCCCTCCCAAATCAGTGATGCAGTGCCGATCGGCGTGAAGATGGATGTAAAGCCTGATGTGACGGGTGACAACACCCGTGTCCTCCTGGAAATCGTTCCCAGCTTTGTGGATTTTGAGGGCTTCATCAATTATGGGACCATCATCAATTCCGCTTACGCCGCAAGTTATTACAACGTCACAACGACTATTCTGACCAACAATATTCAGCAACCCGTTTTTATCCGCCGCGATGTGAAACTTGATCCCGTCGAAGTGAATGACGGTTATACTCTGATGTTGGGTGGATTGCTAAGGGAGGATATTCAAAAAATTGATGAAAAAGTGCCGATCATCGGTGATATCCCGCTTTTGGGGCGGGCTTTTCAGGGCAAGACCGAGCAGGCGCTGAAGAAGAATACGCTTATCTTTGTCACACCCAGAATTCTCACGGTGGACGGGCAACCTTTGAATCCTACAGCTGGTGCTCCAACCACTGCCGCCTCCGGGCCTTAGTAACGGCCCTTTATTTGCGAATTAAGCGGTATTCGAAGTCGTTGGGAATGTCGCGGGTGTTCCCGGCGGACCAGCCAGCCAGATTGGCGATTCCATATCCCAGCCCGCCGAAAACAAAGTAGAAGGCCGAGCTGGCCAGATCAGCCGTCTCAGATTTGGCGTACCAAACCCGTGGCCCCAACCTGACCGGCCCATGGGAGGGGATGTCCAGTCCGCCCCGCCGCTCTTGATCGCCGATCGTGATCTTTTCCAGGGACTCATAGCGGACCCAGATCGGCTCCACTGGCGGTGGGGCATAGCGTGATTTGGGTTGATCCGTTTGGATCGTGGGCGATCTTAATTCACGGCTTCGGGAGTCCTCTGCCATTAAGGGTGAATCGATGGGAAGTTTCATGATCTGACGGTACGTTCCCGCCGGAAGAACAATTTTCTCTCCCGTATCCTTGGCGATCAGAACGGTGTCTGTGGGTAGATTCAGGTTGGCCATCTCAGGAGTGATCGGGTTGTTTTTCTTGTCCTCGGGCAGGAGATATTCTGCCGATCCCACGTTTCTTGCGCTCTCCAAGGTGGAGGCTTTTCGGCTCGATTCGACGGCAAAAGAGGTTCGCTCCTTTTGCATCATCGGTTGGGCGTGGGCGGGAAGCGGGATGATAAAAGGGGCAGGATTTTCCTGCGCGACAGGACGGGGGGAGATAGAAAGCCGCGCCGGAACGTTGCTGTAGATGTTGTTTTCTTCCGCCGATCCATCCCATGAGAGGCCCAAGCAAAGGGTCAGGGCAAACGCGCCGGCACGAATCATGGGGAGATCAGCCCCACCCGTCGCAACCAGACCCGTGCCGCGGGATGTTGGCGACTCCAACCCTCAAGTTCCCATAGCCATCCAACCTTTTCCGCGAATAAGTAGAGACCCCCGAGACCGAAAAGGAGGATGGGGCCGGTTCCACCCAAGAAAGCCGGAATCCGATTCCCTTGCCCCAAGGCAACAAAAAGCCTGGTGCAGACCAGGAACCCGAAGAGGACAAAGACACTGCTAAAGATGGTGGCCGCCACGTTTCTCCGGGCATCTGTCATGCCAAAGGCAATTCCGAAAAGGCAGAGCAGGGGGCAGGCGAGGGGGTAAGCCAAGCGGTGCCAGTTTTCGGTGGCATAAGGTGCCCGCAAACGTTCGTTCAGGCGCGCCTGATCCGTTGCCAAACGGGCCACCGCCGACCAGGGAAGTTCATCGGGTGGAAGCAACTTGGCCGCCAAAGTTTCCGGTGGTTCGGAAAGTTCCGGAAGGACCAGTTCATCAAGGGAGGGGCCAAGGATCTCCGATCCGCCCGCGTAATCCGCCCGTCGAGCCCCATGGAAATGCCAGACGCCCCCCACGTAGGTCGCGGTGTTTGCGAAGACTTTTCCCAGATCGTTCCCTTCCGGTTCCGTTCTCATCAGGATTTCCACGTCGCGGATTGTTTTATTCCTAAGGTCAATCTCTCCGATGTACCAGATGGAGCCGGTCTTCTTGTCAGCCGTACGGCTGGAGCGATAGACGATCTGGCGGAAAACAGCCTCTTCGGTCGGTTCTTTTTTAATTTCCCGTTTGGTTTTTTCCCGTCCGGCCTGGGCGGTAGGAGAGAGGGAATAGGAAAGAAAATACAGAATCAGGGCCAGGAGACTGCTGCAGATCAGGAAGGGGCGGGCCAAGGTGACCGGGCTCATCCCGGCGGCCAACAAGGCCACAGACTCCCGGTGCCTGGAAAAATAAGCCAAGACATACAGGGTGGCGAAAAGAACCGCCACCGGAAGAATCGATTGGGCCAAGCTGGGTAACTGTACCAGAAAATATTTGGCTAGCAGGGAAAGAGGGGGGCTCTTTTCCATGAGTCGGCCGACTTTGTCAAAAACATCAAACATCAGCCAGAGAGCAAACAAGGCGGCGATGATGAAAAACGTGGGAAGCACGACCGACCGCCAAAGATATTTTTCGACGATTTTCATCCGGTGTGCACAATTAAGAAGTCTGGCCCATGAATCTCTCCCATGATCTTTCCGCACTGGAGGAAACCGTCAAGCGGTGTCGTGAACTTTTGCCCAACGTGGAAAAGGCGGGTCGCGATCTGGCGGAGCGTCTGCGAAAAGGGGGAAAAGTCCTGACCTGTGGCAACGGAGGGAGCGCGGCCGATGCCATGCATATCGCCGAAGAGATGACCGGGCGCTATCGGGAAAATCGGCAGGCTCTTCCCGCCCTCTGCCTTTCATCCGACGGATCTGCCCTAACCTGTATTGCCAACGACTGGTCCTATGAGGACGTCTTTTCCAGGCAGGTTGAGGCTTTCGGGAAACCGGAAGATGTTTTGATTGTCTTCAGCACGAGTGGGAAATCCGCGAACATCCTCAAGGCTTTGGAATTTGCTAAAAGCCGTAAAATGCTGAGGATAGGAGCTTTAGGGAAGGGGGGTGGTCCGGCGGCATCCCTTTGCGACCATGCGATCGTGGTGCCAAGCGAGGATACTTCCCGCATTCAGGAGATTCACGGTTGGCTGATCCATGCCTGGTTGGAATGCGTGGAGGCCCTGGCTGTCGGAAAGTCCTAGGCCTACGGACTTTATCCTTGGAAGACCGGATTTTTTTGATAGGTTTTCAAATTCGCTGTTCCTCGCTGGAAAGGCCTTATCGATAAGGGCTCTGGAAGAGGGAAGGCGGAAACACAGGAGATAACCTTATGGCGGTGGTGATACGTTTGCGGAAAGAAGGCAAAAAAAATCGGCCTTACTTTCGGGTGGTGGTGACGGACAAGGAAAGTCCGCGCGATGGTCGTTTTCTCGAACTGGTCGGCACCTACGATCCCATGGGGAAGAACGAAGGGATGAAGCTGAAGCTCGACCGCATCGACCATTGGGTCGGTCGCGGCGCCCGTCCCAGCGAGACCGTGGCCAGTTTCATCCGTAAAGCCCGCCGCAAGACCAAGGCCTGACGGTTCAGGTGAGCTCGGAATCCCCATGCGATACTTTCTTGAGCTCGTTCTCGGTCGTTTGGTCACGCACCCCGACGAAGTGGACGTCGAGGAGACCGGGGATGACCGGGGTTCCCTCTTTCGCATCCGCGTAAACCCTGAGGATTTAGGCCGGATCATCGGTCGCAACGGACGCACGATTGAAGCGATCCGCTCCCTTCTCAACGCCGCCAGCCGGGATGGCCGCCGCATCTTTGTCGAAGTCGAGGACGGGCATCAGGGGGACATGGCGTGAAAATCGATTTGCTGACCCTTTTTCCCGCCATGGCCCAGGGGGTTCTGGGAGAGAGCATTCTCGGCCGCGCCCAACGGGCCGGATTGGTGGAGATCCGAGTTCATCAACTTCGCGATTATGCCAAGGATAAGCATCACACAGTGGATGACCGGCCTTTTGGCGGCGGTCCCGGAATGGTGATGAAGGCGGAACCCTTGGTGGACGCCATTGAGCATCTGCGCGGCGAGGGCGAAGACCGGGCTCGGGTTATTTTTCTGACCCCGGAGGGTGCCAAACTAAATCAAGCCATGGTTCGTCGCCTCGTGCAGGACCACAAAAGGCTGCTCCTAGTCAGCGGTCACTACGAAGGGATCGACGAAAGAGTGCGCCAGGGATGGATCGATGAGGAAATCTCCGTGGGCGACTACATTTTAAGCAACGGCACATTGCCGGCCCTGACCATGATTGACGCCATCGTGCGGCTGATTCCCGGGGTGCTGGGAAACCAGGATTCAGCCGGATCGGATTCCTTTGAGGGAGAAGGCCTTTTGGAGGGGCCCCAGTACACCCGTCCCGAGGTCTTTCGGGGAATGAAAGTGCCGGAAGTGCTGCTTTCGGGCCACCATGCGGAGATCGAAGCATGGAGGAGGGAGCAGGCACTGGTCAGGACGCGGGCCAGACGCGAGGATTTACTTGGAGGAAAAAAACAGGCAGAACAGATAGTTTCCAAGGAGGAATCAGCATGAGCTCAAAGGTCATCGAAGCGATCGAAAAGGAACAATTCAAGGAAGGGCGCGCCGGCTTTCGGGTCGGGGACAAGGTGAAGGTGTTCACCCGGGTTAAGGAAGGTGACAAGGAGCGAACCCAGCTTTTCACCGGAACCGTTATTGCCCGTAAAGGGCGCGGCCTCAACGAGCAGTTTACCGTCCGCCGAATCAGCTACGGGGAGGGGGTGGAGAGAATTTTTCCCGTCCACTCGCCCCGCATCGAGAAGATTGAGGTGGAGACCAAGGGCAACCCCCGGCGCGCCAAGCTGTTCTATCTTCGGGGCCGGTCGGACATGTCGGTCCAGGAAGTCGTCGAAACCAAGCGGAGCTAAGGATTCCCCCGGACTGGAAAGAGGAACATTCCCGGTCCGGCGGCAGACCGGTGGCGGGGGTCGACGAGGTGGGGCGAGGCCCTTTGGCCGGCCCGGTGGTGGCTGCCGCTTATGTCTTTCACCGTTCGGATACCGTGATTGCGGGGTTGGATGACAGTAAAAAACTGAGCCCCAAAAAAAGGGAGGCCCTGCACGCGGTTTTGACATCGGGCGGGCATGGCCGCTGGGCTGTGGCGGAGGCTTCGGTGGAGGAAATCGAGAAACACAATATTCTGGTTGCCAGCCAAATGGCCATGAGAAGGGCCTTGGAGGCTTTGGGGGATTTCTCCGGGGTGATTTTGGTGGATGGGCCGAAGGCCAAGCACCTGGGCAGGGATCACATCGGGGTCGTCAAAGGGGATGGAATTTGTCCCTCCATCGCGGCTGCCTCGGTGGTCGCAAAAGTCACGCGAGACCGCATCCTTTTTCGCTTCTCCCAGTTATATCCCCAATATGGTTTCGCCACGAATCAGGGATACGGCACGGCGGCTCATCTCCAGGCTTTGGCCGAACACGGGCCTTGTCCGATCCATCGTCGATCGTTTTTACCCGTGGGATCTGCGTCCCTGTCCTGATTGGAAAAGTAGTCGCCTGGCCGGTCGGTATGGGGAGATTGTGGCCGCCCGCCACCTGGTGCGATCAGGCTTAAGGGTTTTGGTAAGGAATTTTCAGGCCCGGGGTGGGGAGATTGATCTGATTGCCCGGCATGGGGGAGAACTGGTCATGGTGGAGGTGAAGACCCGCCACACGCAGGCAAAAATGGCACCGGAACATTCGGTGACTTGGATGAAACAACGCAAAATCATCGCCACCGCCAATGCCTACTTACGGGAGTTGTCCGGCAGACCACCTCCCGTGCGCTTTGATATTGTGGAGGTGCTCTACGAGCCGCGTGTCGTGCCTCGCGTCCGGTGGATTCGTGGAGCTTTTTCGCTGCAAGAAGCGGGTTTTAGTTGGAGCCGATGAAAAACTTTTCCAGCACGTGGTCGGCCGCGGTGGTGGGGGTGGAGGCTTTGCCGGTTGAGGTGGAGGTGGATGCCGGCGGGGGAAAAGAGAACTTTGTCGTGGTGGGGTTGCCGGATACTGCCGTGAAGGAGTCCCGCCAAAGAGTGAAAGCGGCGATCTACAACAGTGGATACTATGTTCCTGAGGGTTTCATCACTGCCAGTCTGGCGCCGGCGGATCTGAAAAAAGCCGGGCCCAGCTTTGATCTTCCCATGGCCTTGGGCCTGCTGGCCTGTGCGGGGTTAATCAACCGGGATCTTTTAAGTGAGTGGATGGTCATTGGGGAATTGGGATTGGACGGGGAAGTCCGACCGGTTCGCGGAGCTTTGGCCATTGCTCTCTTGGCTAGGAATCGGCGGGTTCGGGGGTTGATGGTTCCCCATTTGAACGCTGCCGAGGCCTCGGTGGTGGATGGGGTACGGGTGATTCCCGTGAGGGATTTGCGGGAGGCCGCAGAAATTGTGGAGGGGAAGGCACAACCTCGTGGAGTGATGTCGTCAAAAATGAAAAACGGGAATGGAGCTTTCGGAGAGTCCTCAAGGGTTGCGGACTTTTGTGAGGTGAAAGGACAGGAGACGGTAAAACGGGCTTTGGAGATTGCCGCAGCCGGAAATCATAATCTTTTGATGATTGGCCCTCCAGGATCAGGAAAGAGCATGCTGGCCAAGCGGGTTCCCGGAATCCTGCCCAGAATGACCCTCGAGGAGTCGTTTGAAACCACCCGCATCCACAGTGTGGCCGGTTTCCTGAAAACCGAGGAGTCGTTGGTTCGAGAGCGACCGTTTCGCAGTCCCCATCACACCATTTCGGATATCGGCCTGATTGGCGGGTCGGCAAACCCGTCCCCCGGGGAGGTCAGTTTGGCTCATAACGGGGTTCTTTTCTTGGATGAGTTGCCTGAGTTTCGGCGCTCCTCCCTGGAGGTGCTTCGCCAACCCTTGGAGGATGGGGAGGTCACCATCTCCCGCGCCTCTGGCACGATGACCTTCCCGGCTCGGTTTATGTTTGTGGGGGCAATGAACCCCAGCCCTCGGGGAGCCATGGAGTCACGTCCCGGTGGGCAGGCTTCCCGGAGATATTTGAACAAAATCAGTGGCCCTCTGCTGGATCGGATCGATCTACATCTGGAGGTGCCGGCAATGAAGCATGAACAACTCCTCTCGGCAGAACCCGGGGAAAGGTCGGATGTGATTCGTCAAAGGGTGGAGAAGGCCCGGGAGGTGCAGCGGAATCGGTTTGGAGCGACTTCAAAAATCTATGCCAACGCACAGATGGGGCCAAAAGAGTTGCGCAAAACGGTGCCGTTGGATCAGGAGGCGAAAAGCCTCCTGGCCAGCGCCATGACCGATCTGGGGCTCAGTGCAAGGGCGCTGGACCGGATTCTGAAGGTGGCCCGAACCATTGCGGATTTGGCGGAAAGTGAAGCTGTCCAACTCGATCATCTGGCCGAGGCGATCCAGTACCGGACGCTGGATCGGCAGATTTGGGGGTGAGGCTTCAGGCTAAAGAAGGCCCCGGGAACATTAAGGTTTCGCTGGCAGGCCTTGGACCTTGGTGCCGGCTTTCAGGCCACGGCTGGAGAACCAGTCACGGTTGACCTCCAAGGCGTAGGCCACCCTGGCTGATTTGCTCTTTACCGGTTTTTCCTCAAATGGAATCAGTGGAAGAATTTCGAGGATTTCGCCTTGCTCATCGAGGTAAGCCAAATCCAAGGGGATCGAGGTGTTATGCATCCAGAAGGAGGCTTCTCTCGGCTGATCAAAAATAAAAAGCATCCCTTGGTCGGACCCGAGGGAGGTGCGATTCATGAGGCCAGTCTCCTGTTCGTGGTCCGAGACCGCCAGCTCGACGATCAGCTCATGACTTCCGATCTTGAGCTTGGATAACCCGTCAGCCCAAACCCCGGCAAGGGGCAGAAATAAAGCGAAAAGAAGGTGAAGAAACTTCAATAGCGGGGGAGGGAGGGATCGATCTCCTCGGACCAGGCGTCGATGCCTCCCTTAAGATTGAGCAGGTTCTTGTATCCCTGTTGTTGCAGAAAAAGCAGGGCCTTGGCGCTACGGATACCAGCTTTGCACTGCAGAACGATCTCCTGATCGGGAGGAACTTCCTGCCAGCGTTTAGGGAGTTCGCCTAACGGGATCAAAGTGGCTCCGGCAATCTTGGAAATCTGATATTCATGGGGCTCACGAACGTCCAAAAGGAAAAAAGGCTTTCTCGCGTCGATCTTCCTCTTGAGATCAGAGCAGGTGATCTCGGGGACCTTGGGGCCTTCCTGCACGGCTCCTTCACGGGCTGGCATGCCACAAAACTGTTCGTAATCGATCAGGCCGGTGATGGTTTTGTTTTTGCCGCACATCGGGCATTCGGGATTCTTGCGAAGCTTCATCTCCTTGAACTTCATTTTCAGGGCGTCGAACAGCAGAAGACGACCAATCAGTGGATCTCCAATCCCGAGGATTAGTTTCACCGTCTCGATGGCCTGGAGAACGCCGATCACGCCGGGAAGGATTCCCAGCACACCGCCTTCAGCGCAACTCGGCACGCTTCCGGGGGGAGGAGGTTCGGGATAGAGACAGCGGTAGCAGGGGCCTTTTTCCGCCCAAAAGACGGTGCATTGGCCTTCAAAACGAAAGATGGAGCCGTAGACATTCGGTTTGCCCAGCAGAGCGCAGGCGTCGTTGACCAGATAGCGGGTGGGAAAGTTATCAGTTCCATCAACCACCACGTCGTAGTCCCGGAAAAGTTCGAGGGCGTTGTCGGAGCGCAACGCTAACTCATGGGTGACCACGTCCACATGGGGGTTCAGTTCGGCGATCGTCCGGCGGGCGGATTCAACCTTGGCCTGCCCCACGGAAGTTTGGCGGTGGATGATCTGGCGCTGGAGATTTGATTCATCCACGCGGTCAAAATCCACAATACCCAGGCGGCCAACACCGGCCGCCGCAAGGTAAGCCAGCAAAGGGGAGCCAAGTCCCCCGGTGCCAATGGCCAGCACGCGGGAGGCCTTGAGCTTGCGCTGACCCTCGACCGTGACCTCCGGCATGATCAAGTGACGGGCATAGCGGCGCATCTCCGGTGGACCGAGATGGAGGCTGGCAGCCGTATCCAGAATTCTTGAGATCAGGGACATCGTTAAAAGCTAACAGAAAAGGATCGAGGGGTCGAGGCAGGGTGTGTCATGAGGAGTGCGCTGGGAAGTGGTGGCAACCTCATCGAGGCTGCCCTCCCGGTAATTGAACTTTGGTAGGGCGGGGTTGATGACCCCGCCGCTTAATTTCCCTTAAAGAATTCGGCCTGAAGGGTCAGTTCGTCGGTAAACTGCGGACGTTTTTCGACCTTGTCGAGGTGATGAAAAAATTCGTCGGCGGTCTCGAACAGATGGCCTTTTTCAATATAGGAGTCGGTGGTGAAAGGGCTGAACCCGCCGCGTGGGAAAATCATGTAGCGTGCTTTCATGTAGTCCCGAGCGTGGCCCAACTCGTCCATCATCCCGGTGGAGAGTGGGGGACGTTCGGGGTAGGGATGGATGGCGACCACGGCATGCACTTTGCCGACATACCAGTGCAAATCCCGGTGGACGGTGTAGGCGTAGATGGATTCGCGATCCCCGGCGGGGACACCTTCAAAGTTGGTTCCGATCTCGATGGACTGGGGATCGACGATGACGGCGTATTTGCGCAACTGATGGATGATCTGGTTGATCTCCTGTCGCTTTTCCGGCGTGCCGTAACTCATGGAGTAGCTGGCGTAAACCACCCAGGGGTTGGGGTGGGTGACCAGTTTGTAGAGGGCTTCGGGTGGTTCGCCTACGGCAATGACGTAATGGGGGACGCCCATGTATCGGGCCCAGTCCTCTGAAAGACTAACCTCTTCATTCATCCAAGAGAGGATGTCGTAGAGGGTGTGGTTGCGTTGTTTAAGAGCGATAAGGAAGGGATCGGCTTCTTGAAGGGTTTCGAGCTTCACCTTGATGGCCCATTCGGCGTCGATGAGTGTGACGATCAGGTCGGGCTTGATGAAATCACGGAGGACACGCTGATCCTTGAACTTGCGGTTGATCCGGTTCCATTCGACCGTGGCGGGAGCGCGGATGATGACGTCTTGGTAGTTGTGCCGCTGAATCTCGTAGCCGATTTTTTCGTACTCTTTTTCCCGGGTGAGCTCAAAAACGTAGTCCGTGGTGCCCAGCAGGCGTTCCAAGGGCTTCTTGCCGGCCTTGGTGAAGTCCTCGACCGCGTTGTAGACCTTGATGTCGCGGTGGTTGCGTTGGCCGAGAGCGACGACCCGGCGGAGGTAGTCGGCATCGTCCATGCCCGCAATCATGCCAGTAACGAGAACTCGCATTTGGGAAGTATGTCAAAAAAAGCGGGAAAAAGCGAACTCGTTTAGGGATTTAGCTGTTTCGTCCTTAGTCATGGAGGGAAACAAAACAGGTGGCTGGAAAGCTTCCTCCATAACTGATGGCTAAACCCCTATCAGCCTAATAGAGCTGGCTAGGGAGGGAATTGAACCCCCGACACGAGGATTTTCAGTCCTCTGCTCTACCAACTGAGCTACCTAGCCCTTCAACCAAGGGGAGGAGCATAAACCATCGAACCGCTTGATGGAAAGCGTGGTTTGCGGTTTGCGGAAGTTTGATTTATCCTGCACACATGAGCGATCAAACCACTGTTCGTCCTGAACCGATTGTAAAAATCTTCATGGGGTTGGCGGTGGCCAGCCTGATTACCATCGCTGTTTGTATGGTGATGTTGGTCAACCGCGGGAGCCAAGTGGTGACCCGTCGACCCGTGGTCCCCGTGGAAAACCGGATGCCAATGATGAGGAACGAGATGCCGCCCATGCCACCAGGCATGATGCCTCCTGCAGGCCAACCGGGACAAGGCATGCCGGAAGGTATGCGCCCGCCATCGGGTGCTCCCTCAGGTCAGGCTCCCGAAAAGCCGGTCAAGAAGTAGCAAGCGGCGTTGCCCTTACCGGAGGGTCTGCTAGACCTTTCCGATGGCCGGTAAATTCAAAGTTTTTGTCACCGATGGGGTGTCTCCGAGCGGGGTGGATGTTCTTAAGTCCTGCCCCCAAATCGAAGTCATCGAAAGCCCAACCCTTAAGGAGAAGGAACTGCTGGAAAAGCTCAATGGGTGTGATGCTTTGATTGTCCGCAGCCAGACCCAAGTCAGTAAAAACGTTCTGCAGGGGTGCCCGACCATCCGGGCCGTTGGGCGAGCCGGCGTGGGAGTGGATAATGTGGATGTAGATGCCGCCACCGAAAAGGGTGTGGTGGTCATGAACACGCCCGCTGGCAACACCATCAGCACCGCAGAGCAGGCTTTTACCCTGTTGCTTGGTTTGGCCCGTCATTTACCCCAAGCCACCGCCTCCATGTCGGCCGGGCAATGGGATCGGAAAAGTTTTCAGGGAACGGAGTTGAATGGAAAGACGCTGGGCATCCTTGGGATGGGTCGAATCGGTGGGGAGGTAGCGCGGCGTGCGATCGCCTTTGGCATGAGGGTACTGGCCTATGATCCGTATCTTTCGGCCGGCAAAGCCCGCAGCTTACAGGTGGAACTGATCGATCGGGTGGAGGATCTGTTGCCGCACTGTGATTTTCTCACGATGCATCTCCCCATGACCGATGAGACCAAAGGAATCCTAAGCGAGGAGAGGCTGAAGCTTTGCCGAAAAGGTGTGAAAATCGTGAACTGCGCCCGGGGTGGTCTGGTGGCGGAGTCGGTGCTCTTAAAAGCGGTGGAGGCGGGTCAGGTAGGTGGGGCGGCCTTGGAC
>RGGS01000091.1 GCA_010024525.1 Verrucomicrobiota bacterium
GACATTCTGCAGAATGTCGAAATGTCCCAGAGGGCGGAAGGGGGCATCAGGAAGAGTGATCGTGGCGTGGGAAGCGGCGCTTGTTTTTCCAGCTACGACGGAGGCGCCAGGGCATGGTGTCGCGCCGGGGTCGGTAAGGGGCGGGAGGAGGAGCCGAAGAATCCCGGGGGGCCGCGGTGTTGGCAGGTTCGCTAAAACCTTCGACCTTCCTCCGCAAAATACCACGACGGAGAAATCGTTCGAGGGTGCGAAGGTGGGAATGGTCGTCGGGTGCCAAAAAGCTAATGGCTTCGCCAACGGCCTGGGCCCGTCCAGTCCGACCGATCCGATGGACGTAGTCTTCTGGATGTCGGGGGAAGTCATAGTTGATCACATGGGAGATACCCTCCACATCGATTCCCCTCGCGGCGATGTCGGTGGCCACCAGTACTCGCACCCTTCCATGCTTAAAATCATGAAGGGCGCGCAACCGTTGATTTTGGGAACGATTCGCGTGCAGGGTGGCGCAGGAAATTCTGGCTGACTCCAGACGACGGGCAATTCGGTCGGCTCCATGCTTGGTGCGCGAAAAAACCAGAACGGTTTTTAAATCCTCGTTTTTCAGGAGATGGGATAAAAGAGCCATCTTGGCATGATGAGAAATTTCATACAGGTATTGGGTCACAGTCTCGGCAGGGTTGGAGCGGCGACCAATTTCCACCATCTTGGGTTGGTGCATGAATTCTCGGCTGAGCTGCTCAATTTCCCGGGAAAGGGTAGCGGAGAAAAGAAGGGTGAGCCGCTGCCTGGGGAGAAGCCGGACAATTTGCCGAATGGGATGGATGAAGCCCATATCGAGCATGCGGTCGGCTTCGTCGAGGACGAGGAACTCGAGGGATCGGAGGCTGGGCTCCCGGCCGCGGATCACATCCAGCAAGCGACCCGGGGTGGCGACTATCAGATCTGCGCCTTGTTGTAGGGCTCGAATCTGGGGTCTTTCACTTACCCCGCCAAAAATGGTGGCCACCCTAAGAGGAAGGTGACGGGCATAGGTGCGGATGTTCTCCTCCACTTGAACCACCAACTCGCGGGTGGGAACCATAATCAGACCCCGAATTCCGCGATGTTGAGGGGGGGTGGAGGCCATGAGAGAAAGGAGCGGAAGCACGAAGGCAGCCGTTTTTCCCGTGCCGGTCTGGGCAATGCCCATGAGGTCATGACGCTGGAGGATGACCGGGATGGCAGCCGTTTGAATGGGGGTAGGTTCGGTATAGCCGGCATCCTTGACGGCCTGAATGACTTGTGGGGCAAGGCCGAGTTGTTGAAAAGGCATCGCTGAGGGTGCCCGAACCCTCGCAATAAAGCACGAAGGGATTTATTTGGAAGCCGGGCCTAAGCCCGGCTTCCAAGTGTGGGGTTAACGGTCTTCTCGGGGGCGTTTTTTCGCTTGGGGGTCGTAGTTTGGATTGGGGCCTGAAGGGATGGCGGCCCCGGTCTCTTTTTGCCAGTCGTGCAAGGTCTGGAGGAGTTCTTTTGCTTTCTCGGGATTGGTTTCAGCCAGATCTTTGCCCTCTGAGAGATCGACGGCGAGATCGTAGAGCTCGGCTTTTTCAGTCTCGAAAAACTCGATCAATTTCCATTTTCCCTGTCGAACTGCGCTGCTGGGCTTTGCGTTTCCGGTGTAACACGGAAAATGCCAGAAGAGGTTGGCACGTTCCAAGCCTTTCCCGTCGCGAATGGGGAGTAGACTTCGACCGTCAACCACTTGGTTTGAAGGTAAGGGAATATTTGCGAGCTCAAGAAGCGTGGGCAGGAAGTCGATGGTCGAAATGGGTTCTTCGCTCACCGAATCGCCTTTTACTCCAGGACCACTCCAAAAAGCCGGAACGCGAATACCGCCTTCATAAAGAGATCCTTTTCCATTCCGAAGCGGGGCATTGAACTGTCGAGTTCCTCCGTTATCTGAAGTGAAAAAGATATGGGTATTCTTGGCCAGACCTAGTTTTTCTAGTTCCGCATAAAGTTTCCCAATGTTTTGATCTAAACATTCGATCGTAGCTGAGTACTCGGCTGACATCCGATCCTTCTTGCCGGCGTATTTCGCGAGAAGTTCTGGCTTTGGCTCGAAGGGGGCATGAACGGCATGGGGTGCGAAGTAGAGAAAAAAAGGCCCATCCTTTTGTTCTGTCACCCACTTGATGGCGGCATCGGTCATGACGTCGGTTAGTTCGGATCCGTCTTTTCGAAGGTAGGCGTCCTTTTCAAAGCCTAGGGCTTTGGGTTCGGTGAAGTATTGGAAGCCCCTACCTAAAGGGCTAGCGGGGGCCATCTTACCTCGACCCAAGTTCCACATCCCAACCATCCCGGTGGAATAGCCATTGGATTGCAGGAGATTGGCGATCGTCTGGGTTTCTCGGGGAAGCTCTGATTTGCTCTCCGCCGCCATAATTTTCTGTTGAGGGGAGCCAGGGGTATGACGGTCGTCGATCACGGTGTAGATTCCGTGACGGGGGGTGTATTGACCGGTCATCAAACAGGCCCGGGTTGGGGCGCAGTTTGGTGCGCTGGCATAGGCTTGTTTGAAGATCAGCCCTTTTTTGGCGAGCGCATCAATATTTGGGGTGGGCGCCAGTTCGCTTCCGGCGAATCCAACATCTTTCCAACCCATGTCATCGATCAGAATGAAAATAAAATTCGGTCGATCCGAAGCTTGGAGTGAACAGGCGAAAAAAAGACACAGAAAATGAACCAGGGAACGCATGCTCAAGGAGGAAAATTATAAGCACAAGGAGGTTGAGGCAATGAATGTTGACTAGGCATTCACCCGAAAATAATTACTGCCAGGAAAGAGCTCATAACATAAAACAATAATATGGCAGCGCTGGAAATCACCCGATTCGTGGAAGCATCCCTAGCCCAAGGCCTTTCGAAGGCCAAGATTGCCCAGGCCCTGAAAACAGGGGGGTGGTCAGAGAGGGAAATTCAGTCAGCCCTCCAGACCTTTTCCGATGCGAAGTTTCCCGTTCCCGTACCGAGAAAAAAAGCCTCCAACTCACCCCGGGAAGCTTTTTTCCACCTCACCCTATTTACTTCTCTCTATATTTGGACTTGGGCTTTGGGCGCCCTCCTTTTTCAATTCACCAACATTGCCTTTCCCTTGCCTTCGGAGTCGGCCAACGACTTTTTCGGGGAAATTCGCGGGGCGACGGCTTCGATTGTGGCGGCTTTCCCCGTCTTTCTTTTTATGCAGCACATCATCCGAAGGGAGATGGAGAAAGATCCTGGACTGGGAATCTCCCCGATCCGCCGCTGATTTAAGGAGCATTTACTATGACGTGGATCGGTTTTATCAAAACGAGGGACGCCTACCCGCCGAACTGGATGAGCTGGATAAAAGTCCCGCCACATTTATCGACAACAAGAAGGATCTGATTACTGGCAAACCCTATGGCTATGCCGTGGTTGATGGGAACACCATTCGGCTCTCCAGTGATTTTCATCTTCCCAGCCCTAAGCGGGAGTCCAGCCAAGGAAACCGGTCGTACTACAAAGCTAGCGACGACAGCTTCTGGAATCACGGGGCTGGCACCCACTCATTTACAATTAAATTAGCGACCAAGAAAAAGAACTGACTTTTATCCTCCTGAAGCAGAAGAGTTGTTGCTTGGCGTAAGGACAGTCTAAGTCTTCGACCTAAGCATTCTTCTGGTGGGACAAGTTTATCAAATTCATCAGCCTTGAGGCATCCTAGTACGAGACGTGCTTCTTTCAGGGTCGAACTCCTATGGTGTGCCTTTTTGGCGCCTATTAGGTCTTGTCGTGGTTGTATTTAGCCTGGAGGAGAGCCAATACCATTGGATCAAACTATCAGAGAGTGAAAGGGGATAGCGATTACTTGGCAAAGGTGGTGGGAGCATCAGCTGCCACGGCCGCGTCATAGTTGGCCTGGGCACGGAAGTAATCGGCCTGAGCATCCACCCCCAACACCTCGGCATCAAAAGTGAATTGTTCTCGGATTTGGAGATTTAGGAGGTCAGTGGCTCCCAGTTTGAGTCGCTCCTGCTCGGCGGATTGCAACTGCCGAGCCAGATCGACATTGCGCTGTGTCTTCTTTAAGGCGTGATAGGAGGCATCCACGGAAACGAAAGCATCCCGGACATCCGCGACAATGCGGTCCCGGGTGAACTGCTTTTCCAGATTCAAGCGGGAGATCGCCGAATCAGCCACCTCGACCCGACCTTCAGCCTCCCGTTGTTGTAAGGGCATTTTCAGCTGCACCAAGCCCTCCAGTTCGGTTTGTCCGTAAAATGCCGGTTGGGCGGCCAGGAGGCCAACGTCGAGATTGGGGAGAACGCTATTTTTTGCGAGGCGCTGGTCGATATCGGCTTTTTTGAGAAGAAGCTCAATCCGTCGCATTTCCGGTCGTTGAAAAACGGCTTTGGCCAGATCCGCAGTCATTCGGCTCTCTTCCATTGGGGTTTGAGGGGGAAAGTTCTTAGGCAGGCGTTCCCGCGAGGCAATGATGGGCTGCGCACTTTCCAGCGTGCGGTAAAAAAGGGAAAGCTCGATTGCGCTGACTTGAAATCGGCGTTTGGCGACCACCAAGGCAATTTCGCGGCTTACAACCATTTGTTGGTTGTTGACTTGGACAATAGGGGCGGCCGCCCCGAGTTTTACCTGTTCCGCAATGGCGCTATCGCGATCCTGCGCGATCCGCAGCAATTCCTCGGTCAACGCGAGTCGTTGCCCACTGGCCAGCCAAGTGAAATAGCTGATCGTCGCGGCACGGACGAAATCGAGATATTGGCGCAAGATAACCGGGTCGGCCAATTCCTGGTCGATCTTGGCCTGCCATAGCTTGGCGCGCCGTTCGTCAATGACCCCGTCCTTAAGAAGAGGAATGCGCAAGCCCACCAGCCCCACTCCCTCACTATTGCCGAGAGAATTGTTCTTGTTGTAATTAGGGAGGTAGCCGCTGCTCAATAAATAATAATCCGCATAGCTTGTGTAACCGCCGTATACGTTCCCTCCCCAAAAGGGAAAAGGTTGGTCCAGAATCGCGTAGCCGGCGGCCCCGTTGTTGGGCCCGGCCAGACTTTTGGCCCCTCCGGAATTTAAATTCAAGTCGAACGATCCCAAAGCCTGACGGATCCGTCCCTTGGCGATGTCCTGGTCGATCAGTGCGGCAAGAAAGGGGGGGTACTGCTTTTTAACGCTGGCGAGAACCTCCGGGAGTAAAAGCGGTTTTTCCGTGGCCCCATGGGAAAGCAGGGGGAAACCAGCCCAGGAGAGCATGAGGGCGACGTATCGTGGCCAGCAGGAAACCAAGGGTCGCGGGTTCATGACTTTGTCGGATCAAGTTTTCCATCTTTGTCGCTCACCACGGGAGGAAAACCGTTAATTTGTCGCCAGATTTCAAACCACAAAGGGACTTGCCTGAGCATGATCCAGGCGTTGACGCGGGTGCCCTGACGAAGCCAGCGATCTTTTTCGGGCCAACCCACCTTCACGGGGCCCTTGCCGTTGCCGCGATTTACAGTGTCCTCCGCAGGGGCAATCACGACCCGGAATTTGCCTGTGCCATCGTCCGTGGCATCCACAAAGACAACTTCGCCTCCGAATGTGCCGATAGCGAGTTGCGGCCAGCCAATCATTTGCACGGCGGGCCATCCCTCAAAGGCCAGACGCACCGGGCTACCCGGTTGCCCCTCTTTGCGCGAGTGAATGAGAGGCATATCATTGCCATCCACCATAATTTCTGCGAACCGACTGTCGGTTTCAGGAATGATGACACAAATGAGGGAGCCGGGGCGAAGGTAGGTGCCATCGGTAGCGGCCACATTTAGAACGATTCCATTGCGGGGAGATAGGATGATCTGTCGTTCGTTTTGGCTTATTTGAATATCGATGGCGGAGAGATCCCGTTCCGCTGCCGCCACCTCGGTCAAAGCGCTTCCCTTGGAGGCATGGGTGGCAGCGATCGACGCATCCATATCGTTGGCGGTGCGCTTGAGGGAGGCGGCCGCAGACTTCCATTCCGCGCTGGTGGAG
Source organism: Verrucomicrobiota bacterium (assembly GCA_010024525.1). Taxonomy (GTDB): domain Bacteria; phylum Verrucomicrobiota; class Verrucomicrobiia; order Methylacidiphilales; family Verrucolacustridaceae; genus Verrucolacustris. Next base: position 6,031 of record RGGS01000091.1, read on the forward strand.
TCGCGCGAGAGCGTGGCGAGTTCCAGGTTG
>RGGS01000092.1 GCA_010024525.1 Verrucomicrobiota bacterium
TGTAGGCTGCGGCCGCATCCGCCTTGCGGTCTTGCTTCTCGAGCGCCTGGCCCTGGATGAAGCAGCACGTCCCGACGTCGTTGAGCGCCCAGGCGTCGTGCGCCTTCTCGGCCGGCAGGAAGTCCTTCAGCCCGGCCTCCTGCTTCTCGGCCTCGTCCCCGTAGAGTTCGCGACACTTGTCGGTGAACAGTGCCACCTTGTCGAATTCGCCGGTCAACCCCTGGTCTCGCGCCAACCCGTCTGGTGGCGGGTCAAGACGTGGGGCCAGGACGGTCAGGAAGGCGAGTGGTCGGCACCCGGGAGTTTTGCGGTGGGGCTTCTGGCGGAGGAGGACTGGAAAGCGCAGTGGATCAAGGCCCCCCTCCAACCGGAGAACAACGATGCCGCACAGACTTGGATGCGGATGACCACCGTGCCCGTGGTGCCGGAAAACCTGACCTTCACACGCCCCAATCCTCCGGCTTTGCCCACCCCCGAGGAGGCCGCGGCCATGGAGAAAAAAAACACCAAGACGCTCGAGACCGCGCTCGCTCCTTGTCCGATGATGCGGAAGGAATTTTCCGTGAAGAAAAGGATCCGCAGGGCTCATGCCTACGTGGCGGCCCCAGGGTTTTTCGAGCTCCGCATCAACGGCCAAAAGGTTGGGGATCGCGAACTGGAGCCCGGGATCATGCCGTTTCGCCAGCAGACCCTGTACGCGGTGCACGATGTCACCGAATATCTGCGCAAAGGGCCGAATGCTCTGGGGTTGATCCTGGGCCACGGCTGGTTTGCCTCCAGCGGCCTCAGCCACTGCCACAGCACGGGAGACGCCCCGGTGGTCCGGGCCGAGTTTGAGATCGAATATGAAGATGGAAGCCGCGAGGTCCTCTTGACCGATGAGAGTTGGAAGTTCGCGGCCAGCCCGATTCTGAAAGACAGCCACTGGCTGGGCGAGTGCTATGATGCCCGCAAGGAAATCGCCGGATGGGATCAGGCGGGTTTTGATGATCGCGCGTGGCCGAACTGCTTGTCGACGCCCAGCCCCACCAAAGCCCTGGCTCCCGACCTGGTGCCGCCCGAGCGGGCGGTGCGCCGCATTCCGGCCAAAAAAATCTCCAGCCCCATGAAAGGGCTGTGGGTTTACGACATGGGCGAGGCGTTTTCCGGTTCCGTGGAACTGAAGGTGAAGGTCCCGGCCGGCACAAAGCTCACGCTGCGCTACGCGCAACGCGCGTGGGCTCCGGACCAGCAGATCGGCTCCTTGCTTCACTATGACCACTTGGAATCCAAGGAGCGCATTCCGGGGTTGATCGCACCCAGCTACGGCAGCATGGGAATCGGCGGGGGGTTCCCCTCCGGTTGGAGCTTCCTTGCTTTCACGCCGACCGATGTTTATGTGGCGAAGGGGGGCGGGCAGGAGACATGGCGTCGAAAATTCGGCTACCATGCCTACCGCTACGTGGAGCTGACCGGCTACCCGGGCCGGCCTCCGGAGGATACGGTCACCGGGGTGGTGGTGCACACGGATCTGCCGCGCGAGGGCTCGTTCTCCTGCGGAAACGAACGGCTCAACCAAATCCACGAAGCTGCGATGCGCTCCTACCTTTCCTGCACCCACGGTTTTACCCAAGACAACCCCTCACGGGAGAAACAGTTCACGGCAGGGATGGTGGCGGGATATGCCCGGGCCGCCTCAACCGTTTTTCCCCAGCAACCTCTCTGGCGCAAGTTAGTCGATGCCTCCGTGCTCACCCAGGACCCGACCGGTCACCTGGACACCTTTCTGAATTTTCGGGAATACTACGAATGCATCGTCAGCGAGAGCGGGGCGATCGAGTTGGCTGATTTGCTTTGGAAATACCAAGGGGATGACCGTCCTCTGCGGCGGAGTTTGGATGCTTTTGCGGCCTATTTTGACTACTACTTTGACAACCCGCAAAACCGTCGCGCCGAAAGCCTGAGCCGGTGGCCCCAGTGCGAGAAAGCGGCCGAGGATCTGAGCCAAGGGGATTTGCGGGGGGGCTGCTACACGTTCGATTGGTATGACGGGGATACCGTGAAGGATTTGCCTCCGGGAGAAGTGAGGCTTCCTCCCCTTCCGCAGCGCAAGCTCATGTGGGGAACAGGAGTTTCGCTTGAGAATCTCGGTATGTTCATCGACATGGCGAGGCATGCCGGACGCAGCGACTTGGTGGAAAAATACCAGGCCATGGCCAACCGCTTGCGCGACGCGCTCAACCAGAGGTTCTACGACCCGGCCCATCACACCTACGGGTGCCAGGCCAACGATGCCTTGGCACTCTCGGCTCGCGTGCCGCCCGAGGAGGATCGACCGCAAGTAGCGGCCTCGATTGCGGACGACATCACGCGTTTGGGAGGCCGTTTCGTGGCGGGCACTCCGGGTTTTCCGCGGATCTTCGACGCCCTCTCCGCCTACGGATACGCAGATGTGGCCTACACCATCGCCACCCGCGAGGGATACCCCGGACTGCTCAACCTCCTGGAGCCCGGTTATGGAACATTCCTCGAAACGTGGGACACCTACAAAACTCCGCACGGCTCGGTGGGCGGGGTGATCCAGAGCGAGCGTGGACGCATGGCGTTCTGGTTTGCCGAGTGGCTCGGCGGCATCCGGCCCGATCCCGCACATCCCGGCTTCCAGCATTTCCTGCTCGGTCCGGTGTTTCCCAAAGATTTGGCCTGGGCCAAGGCCGAGGTTCCCTCTCCCTACGGCAAAATCTCCAGCGCGTGGAAACGCGAAGAAGGCGGGATCCGTTGGAATGTGACCGTCCCGTGGAACACGACCGCCACAGTGAGGCTCCCCGGCCTCACCAAGATCACCCTCAACGGCAAGCCGCAGGACATGGGCGAGTTCGATCTCCCTGCCGGAAAGTGGGAGATCGTCGCGAGTCAAAACAAGGAACCGAAATGAAACCTGTCCTCAAGATAATGAAACACACCTTCTCACTTCTCACCGCCCAGCACAGCTGGTTCCGCCCTCCCGGGTGGGAAGTCGCGGTTGCCATAAGATTCCAACCTCGGTATTTTCGAAAGATGTTTCGTTCTCGTGGGATTTTTGCGCCGCTGTTTTTCTTCATCTTCGTCTTAGCCGCAGCATGGAAGGCCCCCGCGCAAACCCCTGCCTCGACGGGGGGCCCGGCCAAGACCACCGGAAGCAGCACGAGGGTCGAGGACCCCTCCTTCGGCCAACCGGCCAAAAACTTCGATCGTTTGGACTTTCCCAAGTTTGATGTCTCCCTACCTGCCCGCCTGACCCAACCCAGCGAGGAAGAAAAAGCCAAACAACGTGAGGCCGGCACCCGCCTGCTGGCGGAGATTTCAGCTGCCGCCACCGAGGGAAAAGGCAGCCTAACCGTCCCGCCGGGATTGTACCGCTTTACCAAGGATCAGATCCCCCTCTCCCTCACCGGCGTGACCGGCTTCTCCCTGGACGCCAAGGGGGCGGAATGGATCCTTGAGGGCACCCAACCCGCCGTCCGCCTGGAGCGCTGCCGCGACATCACCCTCCGGGGGGTGACGGTGGAGCGGGATCCTTTCCCCTACACCCAGTTTGAGGTCGTCTCCTTTGACCCCGCCGCCAAAAAACTGGAGGCACGCTTCCTGGAGGGCTACGACCCACAGTACGTCCCCGACCCCAAGGGCGACCTGCAATTCTTCACCCGGGACGGGGTCGGGGTCCGGCAGGTATTTATCCATTACACCTCTTTCCGAGTGACCGACCCCGCCCAACGGCTGATGGTCTTCGAGGGCGTGGAAACTTACGAGCCGGCTCCGTGGATGCAGCCGGGCGTCCTTGGAGTCACCACCCTCCGTGGCGGTTTCCACTGCATCCGCACCATCGAGTGCGGCGGCATCACCGTGGAGGATTTCACCAACCACGGAGGGATGCAGATCATCTTCGGGGAACTCGGAGACGGAGACTTCACCTTCCGCCGGATCCGCAACCTCGGCCGCCCGGGCACCAACCGTCTCCTGGCCGGTGCGTTTGGCCTGATGACGTGGGTCCGCGGACACATGGTTCTGGAGGACAGCATCTTTTGCCGGTCCAACGATGACGCCCTCGACATGGTCTCCTGGAACAGCATCGTCTACCGGCAGGAGTCGCCCACCCAGATCATCGCCCGCCCGATGTGCGACACGCCCTACCGCGTCGGCGACACGTTGCAGTTCCATGACCGCATGACTTTCAGCCTCGTCGGCTCGCCGAAAATCACCGCCGTGGAAAAGATCGCCGACCCTGCCATGTCCGCGGATGCCGCGGCCGTGGCCCGCAAGGTCGCCGGCTATATCGGCGGATTGCACGAGTTTTCCTGCGTCCGGATTACCCTCGACGCCCCCGTCACCGTGAAACCCGGCGACACCATCGCCAACGACACCAGCTTCCGCCTCGACAGCTTTACGCTGAAAAATTGCCTGTTCTACGACATCTTCTGCCGTGTTCTCGTCCATGGCCTCAAGGCGGGACTGATCGAGGGCAATGTCATCCTCCGCAGTGGCCTGGCCGCCATCTGCGTGGACAACGAGCAGCAGAACTGGGCGGAGGGTCCGGACAGCCGCAACGTCGTCATCCGCGGCAACGTCATCCAAGACAGCCCCTACAGCCCCTATATGAACTTCGGCCATCAGCTTTCGGGCGCCATTTCCGTCGGGTTTCAACAATACCAGAAGGAGGACGCCGTCCCGAACACCGGCCAGACCTCCCGGAACATCACCATCGAGGACAACCGGATTCTCAATCCGATGTATGCCGGCATCCTCGTCAAAAACACCGACGGCCTGCGCATCGTCAACAATGTTATCGAAAACCCGGTGACCAAAGCCGGCACCGTGCGGAAGGAAACCGATCCCGGCCAAAAGGACTACTACGGCGTTCCCCAAGATGCGGCCATCTTCCTTTATGCCTGCCGCAACGTCACGGTGCAGGGAAACAACATCAAGAACCGCGGCCCTTACTGCCGCCGGGAAGTGGCCCAAATCCCCGGCTTCGCCCGCGAAAAAATCGGGGTGGCGCTCACCGTCCGTCGTCCTGCTGCCCCTTGGCGGGACCGCCCCGAACTCACGTTAGACTGGCAGGTCACCGAGCCACCCAAAACGGACGGCAATATTTTCCTTCAGGTCGTCGACGATCAGGGCGTGGTCCTTTGGGAGACGGAGGAAGCCGCCCGCCCCGCCGCCAGCGCATGGAAACCGGGCAAAGTTAGCACCGGCCCTTACATCGTTCGCTTTTCCGCGAGCACCAACGGAACGTTCAACATTCTCGGCGGCTTCGTTTCCCCTCAAGGGAGGGCCGAACTGGCTGGGACGGACGATGGGGAGCGTCGTTACTTTTTGGGCAGGTTGAAGGTCAGCTCCTCCCGCACCGAATTCCTCCCACCCCAACCGGACATCGGCCTGCTGGGACTGAAGCCATCCTTGAAATCGATCGAACCCGTCTCCCCCAACCAGTTCCGGGCTTTTTACGGATGGGAGGTTCTGCAGAAACTCCAGGAATGGCATCTCGATTTGTCGAGGCGTTGGGCGATAAAAAATCCGCCACAGACCGGGCCGATATTCGTTCCGCCGCTGGAAGGCACCCCGACCATCCAACCGATCCTCAGCGAGAGCGAACTGGTCCAAGAAGGCATGGAGCAGAACAATTGCGTGGCCATCCGCTTGAAATCTGTGCGTGAAGGGAAGGCGTTTATTTACCGGGTCATCGCGCCGGAACGCGCAACGGTGGCGATCGTGCGAGGTCCGGCCGGCCAGTGGGTCATTCAAGAAATCAAGCTGCGCTTCAATCAGCAGGTAAGCCCCTCGACATTAAAACATGTGAACGACTGGCTGGAAAATCGCGCCATCACTTTGTGAGGCAAGTGGCGAAACAGTGCAGTCAGGAACACTCTTCTAAAACAGCTCGCAAGGCGCGGACTCCCTACCGTTCATTTGGGGGGCTTTTCGAAAACCACCAAATGTTGCCACGGCAGGAAATCGTAGGTCTTTTTCCAAATAAAACCGGCGGCTTCGAATTCCTTGCGGATTTGGGCCTCG
>RGGS01000093.1 GCA_010024525.1 Verrucomicrobiota bacterium
GTTCAAAAGTTCTTTCCGGCAGAACAGGCTGGCGGAGCCCCCTACTTGAAAGCTCTGGAGGGACCCTACGGCCACACCGGGGTCCGCTTTATTCCCACGGGAGGATTGCAGATTTCCAATGTCGGACCCTATTTGGCCCTAAAATCCGTCGCCGCGCTTGGAGGCTCTTGGTTTGTCGACAAGCAGTACATTGAGGCCGCAGACTGGACTACCATTCAACGTCTAACCCGCGAGGCCATCGAACTCACCTGTGGAGCCAAATCATGAGTACCCTCAAACTCAAGCCTGCCGAATCCTGTCGTTTCGATGAAATTTCGATGGGTGAAGTCATGCTCCGCCTCGATCCCGGCGAAGGACGCATCCGCACCGCTAGGTCCTTCCGCGCCTGGGAGGGAGGAGGCGAGTACAACGTTGCCCGCGGTCTCCGCCGTTGCTTCGGACTCCGCACCGCCCTTCTGAGCGCCTTTGCCGACAATGAGGTCGGTCGCCTTCTGGAGGATTTTATCCTGCAAGGCGGAGTGGACACCTCCCTGCTGAAGTGGGCCCCCTACGACGGAATCGGCCGCACCACCCGCAATGGGCTCAACTTCACCGAGCGAGGTTTTGGCGTCCGCGGGGCCGTCGGTTGTTCGGACCGTGGCCATACCGCCGCCTCCCAACTTAAGCCTGGTGATTTCGACTGGGACAAGATCTTTGGTAAAATCGGAGCCCGTTGGTTTCACACCGGGGGGATCTTTGCCGCCTTAAGCGAGACCACCGCAGAACTGGTGGTCGAAGCCACCGCTGCGGCCCGCAAACACGGAGTGATTGTTTCCTATGACCTCAACTATCGTCCCTCGCTTTGGAAAGGGATCGGCGGCCAGAAGAAGGCGCAGGAAGTGAATAGGAAGATCGCCAAAAACGTTGATGTCATGATCGGCAACGAGGAGGACTTCACAGCCTGCCTCGGACTGCACGTGGAAGGAGCCGATGCCAACCTTACCCATTTGGAAAAAGACAGTTTCCGCAAGATGATCAACCAGGCCGCCAAGGAGTATCCAAATTTCAAAGTCATCGCCACCACGCTGCGGGCCGTCAAATCAGCCACCATCAATGACTGGAGCGCCATTTTGTGGGCTGACGGCCAGTTCCATGAATCCAAGCAGCGCCCGAACCTCGAAATCATGGATCGGGTGGGCGGGGGCGATAGTTTTGCTTCCGGTCTGATCTACGGATTTTTGAAGTTCGGCGACCCGCAAAAGGCGGTGGAATACGGTGCAGCCCACGGGGCGCTTGCCATGACCACCCCGGGCGACACCTCGATGGCCTCCCTGGCCGAGGTGGAAAAGCTGGTCGGGGGCGGCGGGCCCCGCGTCGAACGCTGATCGGGCTTACGAAATCTTTTCCTGAAAGAAGAATATTCCTAACAACCTCGATCCGCAGAAAACAGATGCCAAATGGTATCGCAGGCTATGATAAGTATTTTGATTTATATCTGACAGCTCACACGATTGTTTCCGCGCCTCATGGCAGGAGAGATTATGAAACACGTGCCGGGAAGATGCCGAGCACATGAAGGAGATGCTTCTTTGAGTCCGCAAGTGAGGGTGCAGAGCCAATGTCGCCACTCTATGTTTTTGTTAACGTATTCCACAAATACCCAAAGACTTCGCAGAAAAATTAAAATGCCAAAATCAGGTAGGCGCGCTTTGGTTCAACAACCGAAATATGACAGGATTCCCACCAGATCAGTCACATAACAACTCCATTACCGCCTCCAATTACTAATATTTTTTATCAGAATCATCCGTCGGCCCTTTAGGATTTTATGAATTAAGTACGAATGATATTTGTTAGCTTAGATGTTATTGTCATAATTAAGCAATTCAGTGAAAGATTTATCTAATGCTTTTTCCCGCCTAGGCAACAAGTCCCAACTCAAATAGTTGAGTCTGAGATAAGAGGGTTTCCCTCAATCCTTTACCGGGTAGTCCATAACCTGGAGTGGCAGGTATTTAACCTGAACCGAATCCAAGGCAGCTGAGTCCGCATGCCCCTGAGGGGCTTTGATATCAGCTGGCCAAAGCCGCCGGAATATCGAGGGCTACCTTGCGGGCTCTCTCCTCTTCCGGTTGGCTGCTGACCAAAGGCTCACCCACGGGCTCGCCAAGGTGCAGCAGCTTGATCTTACGGTAGGCACTAAAGCCGGTCCCGGCAGGAATCAAGTGACCCATGATCACGTTCTCCTTAAATCCAAGAAGCTTGTCGACCTTACCCAAAGTCGCGGCATCGGTTAGAATCCGGGTGGTGTCTTGGAAGGACGCCGCCGAGATAAAGCTCTCCGTCTCCAAAGAAGCCTTGGTGATGCCGAGTAACACAGGGGTCGCCTCAGCCGGCTTTCCACCCTTGGCCTCGATGTCACGATTGGCTTCCTCAAAGGTTGTCCGATCGACCTGCTCGCCCCAGAGAAGCTGGGTGTCGCCGGGTTCGGTGATCTTCACCTTGCGGAGCATCTGGCGTACGATGATCTCGATGTGCTTGTCATTGATTTCCACGCCCTGCAGTCGGTAAACCTCTTGCACTTCGTTCACCAGGTACTCCTGCAATTCCTGAGGTCCGCAGACCTCGAGAATTTCATGAGGCACGACTGGACCCTCCGTCAGCTGTTGTCCTTTTTTCACCGTGTCACCCTTATAAACAATCAAGTGCTTGGACAACGGGATGAGGTGCTCTTCTTCCGCACCGGTTTCCGCATCCTTGATGACCAACTTCTTTTTGCCGCGAAGGTTGCCCTGCAGATCCACCACGCCGTCGATCTTGGCAATTTCCGCCGCATCCTTGGGGCGCCGTGCCTCAAAGAGCTCGGCCACCCGGGGTAATCCGCCGGTGATGTCCTTCGTCTTGGTGACTTTTCGGGGGGTCTTGGCCAACCGCTGTCCGGCCTGCACCTTCTCCCCGTCCTTCACCTCAATATGGGCTCCGGCAGGAATACTGTAGGCGGCCACAACGGCTCCCGCTTGATCGACGATGGCGATCTGCGGATGCAAGTCTTCCTTGTGTTCGATAATCACGGTGCCGACAGACTTGGTGGTCTCGTCGACTTCCTTCTTCATCGTCACCCCTTCCAGGATGTCCTTGAACTCCACCCGACCCGCCTTCTCGGTCAGAATCGAGATGTTATAAGGATCCCATTGGACGAAGCTTTGGCCTTTCTTGACCTTGCCACCCTCAGGAACCGAAATCATGGATCCTATCACCACCGGATAACGCTCCAACTCACGGCCGTCATTCGCATGAACACTGACAAAGCCGTTCTTGTTGAGAACGATGTCATGTCCTTCCAGTGCTTTTACAGTACGCAAGTCGGTGTACTGGATAGTTCCGTCGTTCTTGGCCTTGATCTGCGGTTGCTTGAAGACCTGCGAAGCCGTTCCACCGATGTGGAAGGTACGCATGGTCAGCTGGGTGCCGGGTTCCCCGATACTCTGGGCAGCAATGATACCCACCGACTCGCCCAGTTTGGCGGGTTGGTTGGTGGCCAGATTGAGACCGTAACACGAGGCGCAAACGCCCCGGCGGGTTTCACAGGTCAACGCAGAACGGATTTTCACCCGCTCCTGACCTAAATTATCAATCGCGGCGGCGGCTTTCTCGTCAATCAACTGTCCAGCCGTCACGATCTTGTTCTTCGTCACGGGATCAACGATGTCGTCACAGGAGGTTCGACCGTAGATACGGTCACGCAGGCGGACGATCTCATCGTCCCCTTCCATGATCGCCTTGACCCAAATGCCACGCTCCGTGCCGCAATCCGGCTCGCGAATAATCATGTCCATGGCCACGTCGCAAAGCTTGCGGGTCATGTATCCCGAATCGGCGGTCTTGAGCGCCGTGTCGGCCAATCCCTTGCGGGCACCGTGGGTACTGATGAAGTACTCCAACACGGAGAGACCTTCACGGAAGCTGGCGGTAATCGGCCGTTCGATGATTTCGCCCGAAGGCTTGGCCATGAGACCCCGCATACCAGCGAGCTGACGGACTTGGTTTCGATTGCCTCGAGCTCCGGAATCCACCATCAAATACACTGGATTGAAGTCCTTGCGGCCTTCGTTGTGCTCCAGGGTGCGATACATGGCAGATGAAATTTCCTCGGTGGCTTGGGTCCAAATATCGACGCCCAGTTCCTTCGGCCAGATGCTGTTGAACTTTACCCGTCCTGGGGTGGTTTCGATAAACTTCTTGTTCGCATCCCCAAATATGGTCTCTTTCCCGAAATCGGGATTTTTGAAGAGAATCATGTCGTGGGTCTTGATACTTCCTTCGGAAATTGCGAAGTCCACTTCGTCGGCTTCCGAGAAGACGCTTAAGCGCTTCTTCTGTTTGTCCTGCTTTTCGGTCGAGCGCATGGGGTTCTGCGACAAATAGTAACAGCCCAAGGTGATGTCTTGGCTGGGGGTGGTGATTGGACGCCCATTGCTGGGGCCGAAAATATTGTTGGGGGCCAACATGAGAAGTCGGGCCTCCAACTGAGCTTCGACACTCAGCGGAACGTGCACCGCCATCTGATCGCCGTCGAAATCCGCGTTATAGGCGGTACAAACCAGCGGATGGATCCGGATGGCGTCACCCTCGATCAATTTCGGCTCAAATGCCTGCACCGAAAGACGGTGGAGCGTCGGAGCGCGATTCAGAAGCACCGGATGCTCGCGGGTCACTTCGTCCAGGGTATCCCAAACGATGGACTCCTTCCTCTCGATCATCTTTTTGGCCGAGCGGACGGTGTGTACCTGGCCGAGCTCTTTGAGCCGGCGGATGATGAAAGGTTCAAAGAGAACCAAAGCCATCTTTTTGGGCAATCCGCATTCGTTCAGTTTTAATTCCGGACCAATGACGATCACGGAACGACCGGAGTAATCGACACGCTTGCCGAGAAGGTTCATTCGGAAACGACCGGTTTTGCCCTTCAACATATCAGAGAGGGACTTCAAGGGCCGGTTGCCCGCCCCCGTAACGGCGCGACCATGGCGGCCATTGTCCATCAAGGCGTCGACCGATTCCTGCAACATCCGTTTTTCGTTTCGGATAATGACCTCGGGGGTCTTCAACTGGAGTAGATTGCGCAAACGGTTGTTACGATTGATAACCCTTCGATACAGATCATTCAGGTCGGAGGTGGCAAAACGCCCGCCCTCCAAAGGAACCAAAGGACGGAGATCAGGAGGAATTACCGGGAGGATTTCCAAAATCATCCACTCGGGGCGAGCTCCGGCATTGATGAAGCCCTGGACCAGTTTTAAGCGCTTCGCGACTTTCTTTCGGGTCTGCTTACTACGCGTGGTTTCCAGCTGCTGTTCGAGTTCCGTGGCCACCTCGTCCAAATCCATCTTCTTGAAGACGTCACGAATGGCCTCGGCCCCCATCTTGGCGACAAAGGAATCACCAAACTGCTCCTGGGCCTCGCGATACTCCGTCTCGGTCAGAAGCTGCTTTTCCTTCAACGGGGTTTTCCCTGGATCGATCACGAGATAATCCTCGTAATAAATTACCCGCTCCAGTTCCCTGGCGGTCATGTCCATCATGAGGCCGAGGCGGCTCGGCATGCACTTGTAGAACCAGATGTGACTTACCGGAACCGCCAGCTCAATGTGCCCCATGCGTTCGCGACGGACGCGGGCCAACGTGACCTCCACCCCGCACCGATCGCAAATCACTCCCTTGAACTTGATCCGCTTGTACTTCCCACAGGAGCACTCGTAATCCTTGGTCGGTCCAAAAATCCGCTCGCAGAAAAGACCACCCTTCTCCGGCTTGAAGGTCCGGTAGTTAATGGTTTCAGGATTTTTGGTTTCCCCGCGGCTCCAGGAAAGAATCGACTCGGGCGACGCGACGGTGATGCTCACCTCGTCGAAGCCGACGGTTCTTTCCATGCCGAGGATTTCACGGGCGGATTGGGTCTGTTTGTTCATGGGATGGATGTTTTCCAGTTGGGTTAAGCGGCGGCTACTTCCAGAAGATTGGGTTTCTGCAGATCTT
>RGGS01000094.1 GCA_010024525.1 Verrucomicrobiota bacterium
TCTTTCAATCAGGCGAACCAATTGATTCGCCTCCCTGGCATCAGGCCACCGGACGGGATTGGCCTCCACTTCTTTAGCCTCAACCCGGCCGGCCTCGATGCGAGCCACCACACTGCCCACCTGACGGACAAAGGCCGTCACCGAGAGTCGGGGAACGAATTCGCCAAACATCTTTTTCGCGATCGACCCGCCGATGACCCGGCCAATCGTTTCACGGGCCGACGTCCTGCCTCCGCCCTGCCAATTCCGGATGCCGTATTTGGCCTGATAGGTGTAATCGGCATGGCTGGGACGATACAAATTCTCCATTTCACGATAGGCCTCTGGGCGCGCATCCTGGTTTTTCACCCAAACAGAAATCGGAGTTCCCAGGGTCTTTCCTCCAAACACCCCGGATAGAATCTCACACCGATCCGCCTCTTTTCGGGGAGTCACAATTTTGCTTTGGCCCGGACGTCTCCGGTCCAAATCCGGCTGCAGATCCTTTTCGGCGAGCGGGACCTGGGGAGGACACCCATCGATTACGGCCCCCACCCCACCCCCGTGGGATTCGCCCCACGTGGTCACCCGATACAAATGCCCAAAGGTATTTCCCATGACCCTATATTGCCCGAAAAACTCCTTTTACCCAAGCTCGGGAATATCCCCTGCCTAGCGTCAAACCCCGAAGCCTGCCAAACTGGGGGAGATGAGAAAACCCGGTCATCTTTGGCTCTTGGGTCTGTCGGGCTCAGGGAAAAGCACCCTGGGTCCGGTTTTGGCCCGACAACTCAACCTCCCTTTTTACGACACGGATGAATTGGTCACCCGGAAAGCGCAACGCCCCATCCCCGAAATCTTTGCCATCGAGGGCGAGGCCGGTTTTCGCAAAAGGGAGACGGAGGCGATTGGCGAAATGGAAAAACAAAGCCCCGCGGTGGTCGCATGTGGAGGGGGTGCGGTTTTGGAAGCCGGCAACCGGAGGGTCATGCAAAGAAACGGCACCCGAATCTACCTTCGTGTTCCGCTGAAAATTCTGGAGGAGAGGCTCAGACACAAAATGGACCGCCCCCTGCTGACCCAAGGCCCGCTACCAACCACTCTTGCCGACCAGCTTGCCCAACGGGAAATCTGGTATCAGGAGAGTGAAATCCAACTGGATATCGGTCAGGACTCCCCGGAACGAGTGGCCCAAAGGATTCTTGATAAGTTAAATGCCGAATCCTGAGGCCATGGACCGCTCCGCCCTGCTGAAAGAGACGGCCCGCGACCTGGGTTTTGATGCCATCGGAATCACCCGGGCAGAAACACCGCCCCAAGGTCGGCATCTGTCCGAATGGCTCAGGCTCTCCTACCACGGGGAGATGAAGTGGATGACCCAAGCCCCTTGGATTCGCATGGATCCAACCGCCTACGACAGCTCAGCCCGAACCATCTTGGTCGCCGGAATTTCCAGCCGTCAATCCTCCCCACCCCTTACCAGAGGACGAATTGCCGCCTATGCCCAAGGAGAAGACTATCACGAGGTCCTTCGGGATCGTCTGGAAAGCCTCGCCCAAAAAACAATTGTGCTCTGGGGTGGAAAATATCGGATCACGGTCGACTCTTCACCGGTGATGGAAAAACCCGTTGCCGCCCTGGCCGGTCTTGGGTGGCAGGGCAAAAACACCCTCTTGATCCATACCGAGCATGGCCCCTGGCTGTTGTTGGGTTGTCTTCTGACTGATCTCGAGATTCCTCCGGACTCCCCCACCAAGGATCATTGCGGTACCTGTACTCGTTGCTTGGATGCCTGCCCGACCCAAGCCTTCCCACAACCCTATGTTTTGGACGCGCGCCGATGCTTGGCTTACCTCACCATCGAACATCCCGGCTCTATTCCCTTGGAGTTTCGCCCCCTTATCGGGGATCGAATCTTTGGTTGCGACGAGTGTCTCGAAGTCTGCCCTTGGAATCGCCACGCCCGGCAATCTCGGGAAATTCGATTGCAACCCGTCCCCCGCCCCGATCTCGCGGAAATGTTGTCCTGGGACGACGCCAGATTTCGGCGGGAGTTTCGCGGAACCCCCATTTTCCGGCTGAAACGGAATCGTTGGATTCGAAACCTTTGCGTCGTTCTGGGCAACGTGGGCACTTCCGGGGACTTACCGAGCCTGCGGAAAATCACAGAGGAGTCAGACCCCGTGATTCAGGAGCATGCGGCTTGGGCGATACAGCAAATCGAAGCCAGAGAAAACGCAGGGGAGTGAAGAAAAACCAGATCGGCGAAACGACGTCCGCCTACTTTTTCACTCCGGGCAGCAGGGTCTTCAATTCATCGGTTTTGATTTTTTTATCCTCTTCCGGGATGGGTTGCGCCTGTTCCCCGCTTAAATAGCCTTTTTCCACCAAGGAATCAGCAAAAGTCGCATTGGCATCCGGAGGATAGATGCGATAAGCCGACCCAACATACTCCATGCCCCCTGCCTTATCCTGCTTGGCAAATGCTTCGGCTGCTTTGGCAAAATAGTAAAGGGGACTGTTGGGGTTGGGCTCCAAATGCGAAAGAAATTCGTTGGCCTTCGCCTGATTTCCCCCAAGCAGGTCGCAGAGGTAAATCTTGTATAAGCCCAGGTCGTTCTTGGGTTGGCTGTTGACGAATATCTGAAAACGTTCCCGGGCCTCCGTGTATTTGTTGTTCAAAAACAGGACTTCCCCGAGGTTGAATTGGGCCATGGGCATGTCCGGTTGCAGTCGGAGGGAATCACGGAAGGCCGCCTCCGCCTTCACCCAATCCCTTTGGCGGGTGTAAATGGCTCCACGCAGATTGGCATTGTTGGCCTGATTGGGTTTGGCCTGATCGGCAACATCCAAATACTTGATCGCCCCCTCCAAATCATTCCTCGAGAAGGCTTGGGCCGAGCGCACGTACGCCACCTTGTATTTTTCCTCCGGATCTTCCGACGAGGACGAAGCCCCAGGGACACCCTCCTTACTCTCTTTCTTTTCCTCCGAGCCAGAACTGGGGCTGGCGCTCCCCCCTTTTTTTCCACAACCCGCCAAACCCAGTCCCGAGACAAATCCCACCAGCAAGAGCCAATACCGTAAGTCTCTCATCGGTTGATTTTGCCCAATCCAACCCGCCTCCTCAACTCTATTTACCAGCCTTTTCAAGCCACGCCATTTGGGGGAGATTGACCCTGCATGAAATTTCTCGTCACAGGAGGAGCGGGTTTTATCGGGAGTCATCTGGTTCGACGACTTGCCCCCCTGGGAGAAGTCACGGTTCTGGATAATCTGACCACCGGCCGAAAGAGCAATCTTCAAAGCACTCCCTGTCGCCTGATCCAAGGATCGATTCTTGAAACGGAGAAATGGGACCAAGCCATGCATGGAGTGACCCATGTCTTTCATCTGGCCGCCATGGTCAGTGTTCCTGAGTCCGTGCAAAAACCCGATCTTTGCCGGCAAATCAACGTGGCGGGAACTCAATTGGTTCTGGAAGCTGCGGCCCGTGCCGGCGTCACCCGCGTGGTTCTGGCCAGCTCCTGCGCCGTCTATGGCAACGATCCGACGATGCCCAAACGGGAAGACCTCCCGACCACCCCTCTCAGCCCCTACGCCGAATCCAAATGGGAGGGAGAAAAACTTTGCTCCTCGGCCCCTTTGTCCGCTGTCGCCCTCCGGTTTTTTAACGTGTACGGACCTCGGCAGGATCCCCAAGGTCCGTACGCCGCGGCTGTTCCCAAGCTTCTCCAAGCCGCCTTGGCAGGCTCCGCCCTTCCGATCCACGGGGATGGCCGACAAACGCGGGATTTCGTTTATGTCGAGGACGTCGCCGCGGCTTTGACTCACGTGGCGACCCATTCCCCCTGCCACGGGGTCTACAATGTCGCCTCCGGGCACTCGGTTTCTATTCTAGAACTCGCCCAAACCATTCTCTCCGTGACCGGATCCAAATCCCCGATCGAGCATCTGCCAGCCCGCGAGGCGGATATTCGATATTCCTCCGCCTCGATCGAACGCCTTCAGGCCACAGGCTGGATGCCCCGCTTTCCGCTGGCCTCCGGCTTAAAAAAAACGATCGCTGCTTCGTAAGGTCGACAGCCCTCATCCGACTTTCCCGCCCACCAAACCTTCGCATCATGGAAGAATTCCAGCCCGGGTGGTGGAATGGCAGACACAAGGGACTTAAAATCCCTTGGGGAGAAATCCCCGTGCGGGTTCGACCCCCGCCCCGGGCACTTGGCTCGGCAGCAGCCTATGGGGTGTTGGCCACAGCCCATTCCTCTAGCCTGCAGCCTGAAGCCTCCTAAGGATTGCCCAAAGCCTGAAATTCTATATTCTCCCACGAAATGGCTGACAAAACCCGCATCCTCAAAGAAAACGTGCCTGGGAAATGGTACGTGGATGATAGCTGCACCCCCTGCCATGTCTGCCTGGAGGAGGCTCCCAAGCTTCTCAAGTACAACGAGGATCAGACCTACGTTTATTTTTTCAAGCAGCCCGAGACCCCGGAAGAACTCGATGCCGCCCAGCGTGCTCTCGACATCTGCCCGACTGGATCGATCGGAAGCGATAACGCCTAATTTCCCATGTCCGAACCCGCCGTTGCCGCCAAGCCAGCTGTCTCTCCTTACAATCGGAACCAGCCCTATTCCGCAAAACTAAAGGAAAACAGGGGGCTCAACCAAAAGGGATCCTCCAAGGATACCCGACATATTTCGATCGAACTGGGCTCCCACGGCCCCACGTACGTTTGCGGTGATTCGCTGGGAGTCCTCCCACGCAATCCCGATGGGCTTGTGCAGGAGTTCCTCGAAAAACTTGGCCTCGCCGGTGACGCCAGCCTGAAAGAGACCGTCGCCTCCACCCTCATCCTCAACCGTGCGGGCAAGAAATTCGTCAAGGCCGTCGCGGAGAAAGCTCACGGCCCGGCCCGGGACAAGTTGCAATCCATTTGTGCCGATGAAAAGAAACTCGACGAATACGTCTTTGATCGGGATGTCGTGGACGTGCTCTTGGACGCCCCAGGGACCAAGTTCGACCCGGCGGAAATACCCAACCTCCTCAATAAAATCGCACCCCGCCTCTACTCCATCGCCTCCTCGCCCGATCATGAGGCTGGCCATGTCCACCTCACCGTAGCCGTGGTTCAATACACCACCCATGGTCGCCCCAAACAGGGATTGGCCTCCGGTTATCTGGCCCGGTTGGCCGCCCAAAACTCCGTTCCCGTCTACGTTCAGCCCACGCGCCACTTCCACCTCCCGCCGCCGGACCGTGACATCATCATGGTTGGGCCGGGCACCGGGATAGCCCCCTTTCGCGCTTTCCTGCAGCATCGGCAGAAACACGGGCACTCCGGCCGAAACTGGCTGTTTTTTGGGGATCAGCACGCCGCCACGGACTTTCTTTACGGAGACGAATTCAACGCCGCCCAAAAAACAGGCCGGCTCCACAAGCTATCCACCGCCTTCTCCCGGGATCAGGCCGCAAAAATATATGTGCAGCACCGCATGCAGGAGGAAGGAGCCGAGTTATGGAAGTGGCTGGAGAAGGGAGCCTATTTTTACGTCTGCGGGGACGCCAAACGCATGGCTAAGGACGTTCACGCTGCCTTGGTGGAGATCGCGGCCCGGCATGGGGGCAAAACCCCCGAACAGGCTGAGGAATACGTCTCCGTCACACTCGCGAAAACCGAAAAGCGATATCTCAAGGACGTTTACTAATCTCCATGGCCCGTCGAAGAAAAGCCGGGGACAGTTTTGTTTGGATTATAGGGACGGCTCTCATCCTCGTGGGCGGGCTCCTTTACCTCAGGGACCGCGGGCTCCTGCACTGGCCCCAATCCCAACCGAAGCCGGCCGACCAACGAGCCAGGGACTTGGTGAAAAAATATCCCGATGCCGAGGTGTTTTCCGGCCCCGAAACAGATAAAAAAAAAGTGAG
>RGGS01000095.1 GCA_010024525.1 Verrucomicrobiota bacterium
GCATGATGCGGCCCGGGTTTTATTGACGAAACAGCTGGTGGAAAGGGTTTTGTCCGAGGCCCGCCGGCATGAAGCAGCCGCCGCCGCCAGCAAGATGTCGGACACTGTCCGGGCCACGAATTCCGCAGGGCAAATTCTCCGCTGGGTCGACCGGGAGGGGTTGTGGCGGATGGAGACGCCGCAGGTGGTTCGTAAAACCCTGTTGCAGGCCGGGCTCAAAAAAGCCCGAAAGGATCAGGTGGTTGTCACGGATTGTCTGGCGGCCGCCGAGTTGGCGGGGGTCAAAGGGGTGTTGGTGGAATCGGGCGAGCCCAATTTAAAAATCACAGTTCCCGGAGACTGGGTTTTGTCGGAAGCCTGGCTCCGGTTGCGAAAATAGTTCACTAGCGCTGACGGGATTCGAACCCGTGTATGGTCCTTGAAAGGGACCTGTCCTAGGCCTCTAGACGACAGCGCCAAAGGAAGCCAAGACAGTACCCGACTCGGCTCATCGGCCAAGGCAAAGCTTAGGGTGGTTCAAATTATTCATCTATATATCATGATAAGTTGATATATAATTAGACAAAAGTGGCGGACTTGGCTAAGATGCGACGATGGAACCGAAGGAAAGAGTGCTCATTCGCCGACGCCAGTTGGAGAAAGCTCTGGCGGAACGCATCGTGTTGATGGACGGGGCCATGGGAACGATGGTTCAGCGGCATAAGCTGACGGAGAAGGATTTTCGCGGGGAACGTTTTGCCGCCCACGGAAAGGATTTGAAGGGAAACAACGATGTTTTGGCGATCACCCGGCCCGATGTGATTGGCCAGATTCACCGGGAGTATTTGGAGGCGGGGGCGGGAATCATTGAAACCAACACCTTTAACGCCACCTCCATCTCTCAAGCCGATTACGGTCTGGAAAGTGCGGTGGGGGAAATTAATTTGGCGGCGGCCCGTCTGGCCAGAAAGGTCACGGACGAATTTCTGGCGGCTCACCCCGGCAAAGAGGCTTGGGTGGCCGGAGCGGTGGGTCCCACGAACCGAACCGCCTCCATGTCTCCGGATGTAAATCGTCCCGAATACCGGGCGGTGACCTTCCGCCAACTTTCGGATTCCTATGCGGAGCAGGTCCGGGCTCTGATTGAGGGAGGCGTGGATGTTCTTTTGCCGGAGACGACTTTTGACACCCTGAATCTCAAGGCGGCCCTGTGGGCGATGGAGGAGGTTTTCGACGAGATCGGATTTCGTCTTCCGGTGATGATCTCCGTCACCATTACGGATGCTTCCGGGAGAACCTTGTCTGGGCAGACCACCGAGGCCTTCTGGCACTCCATCCGTCATGCCCGGCCCTTCAGCGTGGGCATTAATTGCGCTCTCGGCCCCAAAGAGATGAGGCCTTACATGGCGGCCTTGTCGAAAGTGGCGGACTGTTTCGTGAGCTGTTATCCGAACGCCGGATTACCGAATGCCTTCGGGGGGTACGATGAGACACCGGAGCAAATGGGGGAGGTTTTGGGGGAATTCGCCCGGGCGGGATTTCTAAACATGGTGGGCGGGTGCTGCGGAACCACGCCCGATCATATTGCCGCCATCGGCAAAGCGGTCGCGGGGGCGGCACCCAGGGTCGCACGGCCTCCAACTCCCACCACCACCCTTGCCGGGTTGGAACCTTACACGATCGGAACGGGGGGGTCCTTCACCTCGATTGGGGAACGAACCAACGTGACGGGATCCCCCAAGTTTGCCGGTTTGATCCGGGAGGGGAAATTTGACGAGGCCGTGGCGGTGGCCCGTCAACAGGTCGAGGCAGGGGCAAATATGATCGATATCAACTTTGACGAGGCCCTCCTCGACGGGGAGGCCAGCATGACGCGCTTCCTGAATTTGGTGGGGAGCGAGCCGGAGATTTCCCGTGTCCCCTTGGTCTTGGATAGTTCCAAGTGGTCCGTCCTGGAGGCGGGCCTGCAATGTGTCCAAGGAAAGCCGGTGGTCAACTCGATCAGCCTCAAAGAGGGCGAAAAGGTGTTTTTAGAGCAGGCCCGCAAAGCCCGACGATACGGAGCGGCGGTGATTGTCATGGCTTTTGACGAGGCGGGGCAGGCGGCGGACAAAAAAAGAAAAGTGGAAATCTGCCGGCGGGCCTATGGGTTGTTAACCGAGAAAGCCGGTTTCGCCCCTGAGGATATCATTTTTGACGTCAACGTGCTGACCGTGGCCACGGGGATCGAGGAACACAACAACTATGCCGTGGAGTTCATTGAGGCGGTTCGGGAAATCAAGCAGACCCTGCCTGGATGCAAGACCAGCGGCGGGGTCAGCAACATATCCTTCTCCTTTCGGGGGAACAACCCGGTCCGGGAAGCCATGCATTCGTGTTTCCTATATCACGCGATTCAGGCGGGCTTGGACATGGCCATCGTGAATGCAGGCCAGTTGGCCGTTTACGAGGAGATTCCGAGCGAACTGAAGGCGAGGGTGGAGGATGTCCTGCTGAATCGGCGTCCGGATGCGACCGAGCGGATGTTGGAGTTTGCCGAGACGGTCAAGGCCGGCGGGAAGGCGGTCGCAAAGGATGAGGCTTGGAGAAAAGGTCCGGTGGAGGAACGGTTGCTGCATGCCTTGCTGAAGGGAATCACGGATCACATTGATCAGGACACCGAGGAGGCACGTTTGAAATACGGCCGTCCCCTGGAGGTGATTGAGGGCCCCCTGATGGGAGGGATGCGCAAAGTGGGGGATCTTTTCGGGGAGGGAAAAATGTTTTTGCCCCAGGTGGTGAAGAGTGCCCGGGTGATGAAAAAAGCCGTGGCGTATCTGACTCCATTCATGGAGAAGGAAAAGGCGGCCGCGGGAAAGAGCACGCAGGCCGGCAAGATTCTGATGGCCACGGTCAAAGGGGACGTGCACGACATCGGAAAAAACATCGTGGGGGTGGTTCTCGCCTGCAACGGGTATGAAGTGGTGGATTTGGGGGTCATGGTGCCCTGTGAGAAAATTCTGGCAGAGGCGAAAACCCACGGGGTCGATGTGATCGGGTTGAGCGGCTTGATCACGCCCTCGCTGGATGAGATGGTGACGGTGGCCTCTGAGATGGAGCGGGAGGGCCTGCAAGTTCCCCTGCTGATCGGAGGAGCCACCACCAGCGCGGCCCACACGGCGGTCAAAATCGCTCCGGTTTACTCGGGGCCGGTGGTGCATGTGATCGATGCGTCCCGGGTGGTGGGGGTCGCTCAGCAGTTACTGTCCGAGGAGAAGCGGACCGCCTATCTGGGGCAGGTTCGGCAGGAGCAAGACAAGCAGCGCAGGGATTTTGCGGGTCGTCAATCCGGGCAGAAGCTCCTCTCTGTCGGGGAGGCGCGAAAAAATGCCGCACGCCTGGATTGGTCGACCGAGCCGGCCCGACCGGAGTTTCTGGGGACCCGGGTTTTTGATCATTTTACCCTGAAGGATCTGGTGGAGTATATTGACTGGTCGCCTTTCTTTCATGCCTGGGAACTGAGGGGGCGATATCCGAAAATCCTGGAGGATCCCGTGGTGGGCATGGAGGCACGAAAACTTTTTGCCGATGCCCAAGTCCTGCTCCGGAGAATCGTCGAAGAAAAAAGAATCCGCGCCAGGGGGGTGATGGCCTTCTTTCCGGCTCAATCGCAGGGGGATGACATCCTTCTCTACGAGGATGAAAAAAGAAAAAAAAAAAAAGACTATCTGGGGGCTTTTGCCGTAACGACCGGACATGGGGTGGAGGAGTGGGCTCGTGAGTTGGAAAAGGCGCTGGATGACTATCAGGCGATTCTCCTCAAGGCTTTGGCCGATCGGTTGGCCGAGGCTTTTGCGGAAAAAATGCACCAAATGGCCAGGCAAGCCTGGGGATTTGGAAAGAAGGAAGACCTGTCGGCGGAGGACCTCATCGCCGAGAAATACCGGGGAATCCGCCCAGCCGCCGGTTATCCCGCGTGCCCGGATCACACCGAAAAGCGCGGGCTGATGGCCTTATTGGAGGCGGAGAAAAATGTGGGGATACGGCTCACGGAGAATTGTGCCATGACCCCGGCAAGTTCCGTCAGTGGGTTATACTTCGGCCATCCCGAGGCCCGTTATTTTGCCGTGGGACCTATCCAGCGCGATCAGGTGGAGGATTATGCGGTTCGCAAAGGCATGACGGTGGCGGAAGTTGAAAAGTGGCTTAGACCCAATCTGGCCTACTCGGTTTGATGGGCGATTGTTCCCTGAACCATATCCTATTCCATTGACCGTTTTTTGGGTCGCTTTACCTTGATGCGTATGAAGAGTCGCATCTCGTGTTTCCTTCTTCTGGGGCTGGCAACTCTTGTGCCAAAAGGGATCACCCAGGAAAAAAAGGAGAAGGAAAACCTGGCATTTGGAAAGCTGCAGGATCTGGAAATTTCCCTCGCCACGGTGCCGGATTCCGTTGGAACGGGCGGCAAACCGGCGGTGATTTTGGCGGATAGCAAGGCCTCGCAGGATGGCCGTTGGCTGCGGATTGACGTCCCTTTTCAGACGAAAAAGAAAATCACTCCCGAGCTGAAATTCAAATTCTATCTGGAGGGATATGAGGTGGTGGAGGCGGAGGAAGGGGGCAAAAGCTCCGAAAAATTCGTTATTCTGAGTGGGGAGGCTGTTTACCGGGACGTTCCCAAAGGGGACAAACATTTCGCCGGAATATTCCTGCCTCCGGGGTCGGTGATGCGTTTCAGCGGAACCAAACCGAACGGGGATATGGACTGGAGTGAGAAAAAACTCAACTTGCGGGTAGAGGCTTTGGAGGGGGGTGCACCCTGCGAAAGTGTTTTTGACCTCATGGCCGAAAAAGAGAAGGGGCCCAGCGGTCGCGGGGGAAAGAAAGATCCTGCATGGTATAAAAGCCCAGACGCGCAGGAGGTGGCTGGGGCTTTGTTGGTGATTCAGGAAACCCCTTTTTGGCCTAAGGATTACAAGCGGTATCCACAACCCAAAAAGCCTTAAACCCTTTCCCCCTCCGATTTGATGGCATCTTTTTCCCGCCGGATTGTTTTGGATATTGGAGCGAGTGTGATTCGCTTGGGGGAGGTGATTCCCGACCGCAGGGGAGCTCCCTTTTTGCGCAACTTAAGGGAAATGGAGCTAGGCATTGACCCCACCAAAAATACGGAATTTTTCCCCGCAGTTCTTCAGGCTTTGGAAACCCTTTTCCGAGCCTCCGGCATCAAACCCGGACCCGCGAGTTTTTGTATCGGTGGACCCTCGGTCTTTACCCGGGTCATCAAGGTTCCGCAGTCGGACCCGAATCAGGTCAAGCAGATGGTGGGTTATGAGGCACAGCAAGCCATTCCGGCGATTGACGAGGCCTGTTGGGACTTCCAGCTATTCCCCTCGGGGAGTGGGGCGGAGTTGGAAGCCATGATTCTTGCCATCAAAAAAGATTCCGTGGAAGAAATGATCGCGGCGTCCACCAGGGCGGGCCTGCAGGTGGAGGGGGTGGAATTGGCTCCTGCGGCCATGATCAATGCGTTTCGCTATAACTACCCTGAAATTGAAACCGCTACCCTGATACTTGAAGTGGGTGCGCGATCCACCCATATCATCATGGTGGAGGGAACGAAAATCTTCTGCCGGATCGTTCCTTTGGGAGGAGCCAGTGTCACTCAGGCGATCGCCACCGACCTACAGGAGTCCTTTGCCGGAGCCGAGACCTTGAAGAAGGCTAAGGGTTTTGTTCACCCCGGGGGTTCCTACGAAGACCCGTCGGATGAAATCACCGCTCGGATCAGTAAACTATCCCGTGGAGTAATCACCCGGTTACATACCGAAGTGGAGCGATCGATCACTTTTTACCGCAGCCAGCAGGGGGGGAGTCGCCCGGCGCAGGTT
>RGGS01000096.1 GCA_010024525.1 Verrucomicrobiota bacterium
GCCCTCCAGGAATCGGGCGTGCGGGAGGGTCTTTGCTTGGTCAACGCCATGCACATTACGGCATCGGTGTTCATCAACGACAACGAATCGGGCTTGCATGCGGATTTCGAAAAATGGCTCGAAAAACTGGCACCGGAAAAGCCTCATGCCCAATATCAACACAACGGGGCCGAGGACAACGCCGACGCCCACCTGAAACGATCCCTCATGGGACGCGAGTGTGTGGTGGCCGTCACCGGTGGGCGTCTGGATTTCGGCCCCTGGGAGCAGATTTTTTATGGGGAGTTCGACGGCCGGCGGGCCAAGCGCGTTCTCATCAAAATCATCGGCGAATAACCCCTCTTTCCCCCTTTTCCGCCCTTCCTGATGAACCTATAAAACTTTTGTGCCCTCCATTTTCGGCAATCAGCTCCAGATCTTCTCCGGCAACGCCAACCGCGAACTCGCCCAACGAATCGCCGAACGCATCAAGGTTCCGTTGGGTCACGCCACCGTCAGCTCCTTCCCGGACGGCGAGACCTTCGTCAAATTCGACGAAAACATCCGTGGCAACGACGTCTTTATCGTCCAACCAACCTGCCCCCCGACCAACCAGAATCTGATGGAACTCCTGATCATGGTGGACGCGGCCCGACGAGCCAGCGCCTTCCGGATCACCGCCGTGCTTCCCTTCTTCGGCTATGCCCGGCAGGACCGCAAGGATCAGCCGCGCGTTCCCATCACCGCGAAGCTCGTCGCCAACCTGTTGGTGGCCGCCGGGGTCAACCGCGTGCTTGCCATGGACCTGCATGCCCAGCAGATCCAGGGCTTTTTCGATATCCCGGTGGATCACCTTTTCTGCTCCCCCGTTTTTTACAAATATATCGCCGAGAAAAAGATTCCCGACCTCGTGGTGGTCACTCCGGATGTGGGCGGGATGAAGATGGCGGCCGCCTACGCCCAGATGTTCAACTGCGGCCTGGCGATCGTCAGCAAACGTCGACTGAACGCCACCCACACGGAATCCATGAATCTGATCGGTGAGGTCAAAGGCAAGAATGTGCTGCTGGTGGACGACATCACGGAAACGGCGGGCACGATCACCTCGGCGGTCGAACTATTGCGACGGGAAGGAGCCAAGGACTTTTATGTGGGGATCCCGCACGTTGTCCTCAATCCGATGGCCATTGAACGCTTCCAAAAAGCCAAGATCAAGGAACTGATCACCACCAACACCACACCCCAGACCGAAATTCCCGGGGTGCAGACCAAGGTTCTTTGTGTTGCGCCACTTCTCGCGGATGCAATTCAGCGTATCCACAATGGGGAATCCGTCTCTTCCCTGTTTGAAATCCGGGCCGGCGTCAAAACCTGATCTGAATCCACCACCCTCGGGGGATTCCGTCCCCTGCCTGCCTACCGCGACGTTCAGTGCCCCAACACGTAGGCAAAGAGCAACGGGGCCACGATCGTCGCATCCGACTCGATGACGAATTGCGGAGTATTCACCCCCAATTTACCCCAGGTGATCTTCTCGTTCGGCACCGCTCCGGAATAAGAGCCGTAACTGGTGGTCGAATCGCTGATCTGACAAAAATAGGCCCAAAGCGGAACGCCGGATTTCTTCAAATCCTGATGCAACATCGGCACCACACAGATCGGAAAGTCACCCGCGATACCCCCGCCGATCTGGAAAAATCCCAGCGGTGTCTTTTGGGTCTTCTGGTACCAATCGGCGAAATAGATCATGTATTCGATCCCGCTACGGATCAGGGTCGGTGACTTTACCTCCTTCTGGATGCAGGCGGCGGCAAACATGTTCCCGAGAGTGGAGTCCTCCCATCCCGGCACAATGATCGGCAGGTTTTTTTCGGCGGCCGCCATCATCCAGGAGTCCTTGGGATCGATCTGGTAATATTTTTTCAGCATGCCCTTTTGCAGGACCTCGTAGAAATATTCATGCGGAAACTTCCGCAAACCCGCTTTTTCATCCCGCCTCCACAGCTCCAGAATGGCTCCCTCAATCCGTCTCATGGCTTCATGCTCGGGAATACAGGTGTCGGTGACGCGATTGAGATGATCCTTGAGGAGTTTTTCCTCGTCCTTGCCGGTCAGGTAGCGGTATCCCGGGATTCGGCGGTAGTGGTCATGGGCCACCAGATTGTAAACATCCTCCTCGAGATTGGCGCCGGTGCAGCTGATCGCATGGATTTTGTCCTGCCGGATCATTTCCGCGAGGGAGAGTCCCAGTTCGGCGGTGCTCATGGCCCCGGCCAGGGTGACAAGCATGCGACCGCCATCGTCCAAAAGTTTGCGGTAAGCCGTCGCCGCGTCCTTCACCACCGCGGCGTTGAAATGACGATAATGTCTGTCGATGAATTTCGAAACCGGTCCTACGGCCATGCAGGTTCTATTTGAAGCCTCCCGCAGCCATCATGACAAGCTATTCCGACTTTTTTTCGGTTTTTTGTGTGCGTAAGTGGGGATCAAAAAAATGATCCAAGGCTAGAAACAATGACTTGGCGTGGCGGGCAAAAAAAATGCAGGCAAAGGGGGCCGGCAGAACCGTTCCGCAAAAAAGCCAGAAGGGACTCCAATCCGTGTTGATCCGGAGAAGAAAATAGAGGGACATCGCCCCCAGACCGATCAGGCCGTAATTCACCCCCCAGATCGCCATCAAAAAATACCCCTCTTCGCGTTCGTAGGCGTATCCGCACTGGGGACACCCATCCAGCGGGGTGAACCAATCCCGGAGGGATCGCACGCTGCGGGCCGGAGGAAAGATCGGCTTTGCCCCACAGGTGGGGCATCGAAGTCTCATCGCCCGATAAAAATAAAGCAGGCCTTTCCGCAGGGTTCGCGGGGCCCGCGCGGTTTCATCCCCGTTGTTCCAATTCATGCGCGGTGATACGGATGCCCCGCCCTCCAGCTTTCCAGGCGGTAAATCTGTTCCAGCAAAACCACCAAAGCCAGATCATGGGACAAGGTTTGAGGCCCCAGGGAACGGACCGCATCACAGCTCCGACGGAATGCCTCGCTGTGTCCGTCTGCCCCGCCGATCATCCAGGCGATTTTCGTCCTCCCCGACCGCTCCCACTTTTCCCAATCGTCCCGCCAGGCCTTGGTACTCCGGGACTCCCCGGTTTCATCCAGACACACCCGCCACCAGTCCTTGGTCTTTTGGTTCAAATTCTCCTCTTTTTTCGATCCTTCCTTCACCTGCAACACCTCCAGCGAGGCGAATCCGCGGATTCTTTTCTCATACTCCGCTGCCGCTTCCCCGGCCCATCCCCCCGGTCGGCCCACGGAACAGACCAGATGCTTCAAGCGGTCTTTCGGGGAAACCCGACCTCCACGGAGGATCCATCGGAAAAAAGCACGGAATCAGGCTCCGTCCTAAACACTGGCGCGTACACCGATCCAAAGGGCGATCCCGTGGGACAATCGACGGCAAAGCGTCTGACTTCACGAATCTTCCAGGGCTCATGGGCCACGGTGTAGGTGGTTCCTTCCGAACGCGAGTTATAGCCCCGATGCCGATGCAGGAGGAAAGCGTCGAGCCCCTCCACCGGGATCTCCGAGGTTGTGGAATCCGCTTTGACCGAAAGACGGTTCGATCTCTCCCGGGTCTCCCAATGATAGGTGACCTCCGGTTCGCCAAGTCTGACCCGCTTTTCCATCCAGACTTTTGTTTTTTGGTACGGTTCCCCGAAGCTTTTCCGGGCCATCCACGCCACCCAGTATTTGGGAACAAGCTCCCCCAGGAAGGTCACCCCCGGACCCTGCGGTCCCCGGACGTAGGTCCGGAGATTGATTTCAGGAAATTGGTCATGCCACGGCCAACTCATCCCCTTCACCGCCACTTGGGTGAATTCCACCCCCACGAGGCTGAGGGGCATTTTCCCGTTCCACAGATCCGGCACGCAGTGGGGAGGGAGGTGAGCCGCCAAAGTGGCGGGTTCGACCAGCCAGGTGGCCATGAAAAGATTACCCCAGTTGGCCCGGAGCCAGATCGGTTCCTGATTCACCCGCCCAGCCTGTCCTTGCGGCCCACGAAGAGCAAGAGGACGAAACCATCAACCCAGCAGGGCTTCGAGTTCTCCCACCCTTTGGTCAAACAGCTCCAGCGCAGCCTCGACCGGGGCCGGGCTCTCCATGTCCACTCCCGCAAGTTGCAACGTTTCCAGCGGGGGCTTGGATCCACCGGAACTTAAAAAGCCGTGCACTTTTTCCACCGCGCCTGATTGCCCGCCCAGGATCATCCGGGACAAAGCCAGAGAAGCCGAAAGTCCGATGGCGTATTTATAGACGTAGAAGGCGCTGTAGAAGTGCGGGATCCTCAGGCACTCCAGCTCCAGCGGGGCTTCTATTTCCATGGCTTCTCCCAAATAAGCCTCCAGAAGTTCCCGGTAGGCGATCCGGAAGAAATCGAGGGTCAGCGCCACCCCCTTTTCTTCCGCCTCGTGGATGCGCTGCTCAAACTCGGCAAACATCACCTGCCGGTAAAGCGTTCCACGAATGTCATCGATCTGACGATTGAGAATGTAGGCGCGCAGGGAGTCGTCTTTCTTTCCCACCTGCTCCAGAAAATGATGGGTCAACAACTCCTCGTTCAGGGTGGAGGCGACTTCCGCCAAAAAGATCGGGTAGTGGGCATCCTGAAACCGCTGCCGGCGATGGCTCAGCCACGTGTGCATGGAGTGGCCCGCTTCGTGCGCCAAGGTGTAGACATCCCCCAGGACATCCTCCCGGTAGTTCATCAGGATGTAGGGCGGACTTAGGTAACTTCCACTGGAGAAAGCCCCGCTCCGCTTGCCTTTGTTTTCATAACGATCCACCCACCGGTCATGGACCAAGCCCTTCTCCAAAACTTTTTGATATTCCAAACCGAGGGGCCGGCAGGCCTCGGTGACCCAACGCGCCGCCTCCGGATAGGTGGTTTTTCGTTGTGCCTTTTGCACCAAGGGCACCTGCAAATCGGCCGCCAGCAAACGGTCGAGCTTCAGATGCTTTTGTCGAAGCCGGTGATATCGCTGCAAAGGGCCGAGGTTCTTCCGCACCGTGGCCACCAGATTGTCGTAGACGGAACCGGGCACCCGGTCGGGAAACAGGGACTGCGCGCGGGCGTTGGAATAATTTCTGGCCCGGGCCCGGAAAACATCCGCCTTCACCGAGCTGGCCAGCGTGGCGGAAAGACTGAACGCATGCTGTTCGAACTCCCGGTAGTACTGCTTCCACGCCGTGCGGCGGACCTCGGAAGACTTTCTCTGCAGCAGCGACGCGAAGGTTCCGTGGCTCAGCTCGACCTCCCGCCCGTCCTCATCCCGGACCGTGCCGAACTGGAAATCCACATTCGTCAGCTGGGAAAAGATTTCGTCAGGACCGTTCAGGGCCGGCGAAACCAGGGCGAGCAGGCGTTCCTCCCCCTCTCCGAGAATATGCGGACGATAACGGCGAATCCGCTCCAGTTTTCCCCTCCACTCCTCGAGGCGGGAACTCTTCAGAAGTTTATTCCACTCCTCTTCCCCGATTTTCATCAGTTCCGGCATGAACCATGCCGTCTCCTCGGAAAGCTCCGTCGTCAGGTGCTCCAAACGCAACGCACGGTCACGTGCGGCACCGTCACTGCCGTCCTCGGCCACCCGCAGGCTGGCATACTGACCCAGCTTCTCTGCCAGAAGATCGATTTCCCTCTCCTCCTCCAGCGCCCCCGCCAGACCTTCCCCCTCGGCCAACTTCCCCCGCCAGCGCGTCATGGCACCGCGTTTGGCCCGGAGCGACTCCAACCCCGTTTCCCAAGCGGCTTCATCCA
>RGGS01000097.1 GCA_010024525.1 Verrucomicrobiota bacterium
CCACCCAAACCGCGGTGTTTGTGGAAGCGGTCAGGGGAACCAAGGCCAAAATCCTGGATACCCGCAAAACCACTCCCGGGCTTCGGGCGCTGGAACGACAAGCGGTCCGCGCAGGCGGCGGGGTGAATCATCGAACGGGTCTTTATGATGGGATTCTCATCAAGGAAAACCATCAGGCGATGATGCCCAAAGGCCATCTTCCGACCGTGATCCTTCAGGCGCGCAAAGCATTTCCCGATTTACCCCTGGTGGTGGAAGCCGATTCCATCGGGCTTGCCGAGGCTCTATTACGGGAGCCGGTGGATCGAATTCTTTTGGACAACATGAGTCCGGAGGACGTCTTGAGGATTGTCACTTTGCGGAACGCCGAGTATCCACAAATGCAACTGGAGGCCTCGGGTGGCGTGACGCCCGAGAGGGCCAAGGCATTGGCCTTAGCGGGGGTGGATTGGATTAGCGTGGGAGCTTTGACCCACAGCGCCAAGGCGATTGATTTTAGTCTCGATATCCAGACGAAACCCTTGCAGGGCTGAACGTGACTATTTCTTGGATGAATCCTGCCCAGCGGCCGCGTTGGGTTGGTTCATCTGGATATTGAACTGGGTGACGATTTCCTTGGCTTCGTTATTTTTGTCGCTCAACTTGATCAGGTCTTTGGCGATGTTTTCCAATTTTGTGGAGACCAACTGGTAGCGGGCGATGGCCTGCTTGGCGTTCCCCGCGACTTGGTTAACACTCGATCGTTCCTGGATGATGGACACCAGTTGCACGAGATTCACAATCAACAGAGCGACACGGGCGGGGGTGAAGTCAAGGATGGTTCGTTATGAGGTATCCGTTTTGGCAGGTCTAATTCAACCCGTGAAACTGGATAGTTTACGGTGCGGGGGGGATTCGAACCCCCGGTACGGTTTTACCCGTACAACGGTTTAGCAAACCGCCGCATTCGACCACTCTGCCACCGCACCAGATTGGGAAAGAATATGCGCTGAGTGCCAGACGAGCCAACCGCAATTTAGGGGTTGGGAGCCCCCGCCTTTTGTTTTACCCGCCAAGTAAGGAGGGAAGCGAGCAGAAGGCAAATGCCGCCAAAGATCACAGCACTCAGTCGGTTAAAGGAAGGGAAGTGTTCCATCACCCGACTGAGGATGAGGGCGATAAGGATCTGGGGGATGACAATAAAGAAGTTAAAAATTCCCATATAAACCCCCATCCGGTCGCCGGGGATGGCCCCGGAAAGCATGGCGTAAGGCATGGAGAGGATGCTGGCCCAGGCCACCCCAACCCCTGTGAAGGCCAGGATCAAGAGTTTGGGATCGTGCAACCAGCCCACGGAAAGGAGCCCTGCGCCGCCCAAGAGCAACGAGAGGAAGTGGATCGTGCGAGCGGACATCTTTCTGCCTAGCCAAAGAAATCCCATCGCCGCGAGGAAGGCGACAAAGTTGTATTGGGCGAAGCAGTCATTTGCAATTTGTACTCCTTGTTTGTAGAGATCGGTGGAGGTGTCGGTGGCACCCATGATGTTACGGGCCACGGCCACCGGGAAATAAATCCACATGCAGAAGAGGGCCATCCAGGTAAAAAATTGAACAGCGGCCAACTGCCGCATGGTGGCCGGCATCTCCTTCATGGCCTGCCAAATGGCGCTTAATCCTTCATCCTTCTTCTTGGCGAAGGCTTTTTCATCGGTCGGGGGGTTCTCACGAGTGGTAAGAACAGTCCAAAGGACGGCCAAAAGAAAGACCCCCGCGCCGATGGTGAAAGCCCAATGCACGGTTTCCGGGATGGGGTGATCGGGAGTGGTATTCTGGGCGATGCCGCAGCGGTCATGCAGGAACCCCGGGAGTTTGGCCGCCAACACTGCGCCCGCACCAATCAGGACACTCTGCATGGCGAATCCCACCGTTCTTTGGGATTCGGGAAGCAGGTCAGCCACAAAGGCGCGGAAGGGCTCCATGCTGATGTTGACCGAGGCATCCAAGATCCAGAGAAGTCCGGCGGCCATCCAAAGCGTGGAACTCTTGGGCATGGCAAACAGAGCGAGGGATGCCAGCAGGGCTCCGACCAAAAAGTAGGGTCGGCGCCTCCCCCAGAAGGGGTGCCACGTGCGGTCGCTCATGTGACCAATAATGGGTTGCACCAGGAGCCCGGTCAGGGGCGCGGCCAACCAGAGAAGGGGGAGGGTGCTTTCCGATGCGCCCAAGTATTCATAGATCGCAGACATGTTACCCATTTGCAGGCCCCAACCGAACTGGATCCCGAAGAATCCAAAGGACATGTTCCAGATGGTGGCAAGGGACTTATGGGTAGGTTCAGATTTCATGCTGCCCCATGTTCCGCCGTAGGCGGCAGAGACCAAGCTGCTTTTTTAATTCAAGGATTGGGAGAGGGGGCGGCGGCGGGCGAGGACGGTTCAACCGCCTTGTTTTTGGCTTTGGTGGAGGTCAGGGGATCGTTCCCGTGGGTGACCGGTTCGTCCAGGCGGAGAGCTTGAATGAGATCCTGGAAGGGATTTTCATTCGACGTGGGCTTTCGGATCCCGGCTTGAGTCACGGAATAAGCATGGGCAGGTCCATCGGTTTTCAGATTGGTGATCGTGGGCATGGGATTCAGGTGATTGGGCTGGTTCCCCGGTTCTTCGATGGCTTCGCGATGTTGGGCGACATAGATTTGGTAGTCTGCTTCCGACATCGCCGAGAGATTGAGTTCTTGGGCAACCTTTCCGCGGGCGAGAAGATCGATTTGCCCCTTGGTGGTCTCCCCGTTGCGTGCCACGGTGATTTGATCGGTGAGTTCATTGGGGGTGGGAATCGGTTCCGGTTTTGTGCGAAGGGGGACCGATTCCGAGTCTGGAAAAAGCGAAGCCGCCTCCCGGGCAATATCACGCTTCTTGTCATTCTCGCCGGAGATCCGGGTCGCCTGAAGATCCCGTCCCTCCTTGGTGGCAATCTTCGGGGTCTGTTGGGCTTGGGGAGGATTTCGGCGATAGTTGTCGAAATCAAAAGGGGTATAGGGTGTCTCCATTGGTGGGGCTGCCTCGAGTGGGGGAACGAGCAAGAACGATCCGCCCGCCAAGAGAAGCCATGGGGTACGCATAGTCACTATTCTTTTATGGGTTTCGGGTTACCGATCGCCAACGTATCTCGGTGGGTGAGTGGGATTAAGTTGCGAATAAAAAGAGACTTGTGACGCGAGGGAAAAGTCTGATGATGCCCTCATGTTTGAAATTATAGGCGGCGATGGCAAGACGTATGGACCTGTAACGCCCGATGAATTGCGCCGTTGGATACGCGAGGGGCGGGCCAATTCTGCAACCAAGGTAAAACGTGAAGGAGCGACTGAGTGGATCCCTTTGGGCAGGGTGGAAGAATTTTTCCCGGCCCCATCCAACCACCCACCTCTTTTGCGACCCAGCACGGAAATCAGAGATTTTAATATCGCCCATCGCCTACAGGTGGGGGAGTGCTTGGGAAGAGCTTGGTCGGCCTATCGCCAGGACCCATGGAAAATCACCGGAGTGATCATTCTGGTCATCCTATTACAGAGCTTGATGAACAGTATTCCTCTGGTCGGGGCTTTTTTGGCCTTTCTGTTGAACGGCCCCATTCTGGGAGGGCTTTACTTCTTTTGTCGTCAGGCCCTGCATGGAAGGTCGGGTGGTGTGTCCGATGTGACTTCCATCGTGAAAGATAGATTTCTGCCCTGTTTTCTGGCTACCACGGTGTCGAGTTTGTTAGCCTTTGGCCCTTTCTTGTTGGGGGTGGTTCCCGCCGCGGCCCTGTATGGCTCCTCTGGAGTGGCGATGGAAAAACTGGTGGAACATCCGGGGCTTTTGGTGGGCATCGGCGCCCCACTGTTTGCCGGAATGCTCGCCATGATCTACCTGCTGATTAACTGGTCGATGGCGGTTCCCCTGGCCGCCTGTTCTTCGATGGATTTCTGGGAGTCCATCAAAACGAGCTGGCGCGGGATAGCCCCCAACTTCTGGTCCTACTTGGCCCTGCTGCTCTTATTGGGTGTCTTGAACGTGGTGGGCTTGCTCTTTCTTATTATCGGGTTGTTTGTCACGGTTCCGTTGACCTTGCTGGCCACCATGGTTGCTTATGAACAAATCTTCTTTTCCGGAACCTCCAATTCTCGCTGATCTTGAAAAGGCGCGGAACTGTTTTGGTCTAAATGCCACGGTCTTGCCTGGACTGGGAACCTTTCGCGCGGGAAGGCGTTTTCGTGGCTTTTGTGAAATGGTGCTGGCTCTTGGTGGAACCGCGTTTTTTTGTTTCACCCTTTTGCGGGCGGTGGGGAACCGGGAAGAGGAGATGACGCTCATGCAGGCCTTTCGTCCTTACTTTAACCATCTCGCTCTTGCGGTGGTTATTGTTTTGGGAAGCTGGGTTTCTGGTTTCCTTTATGGCAAAGGGTTGCTTCAAAAATGAATTCCGACCTGATCCGACACGGATTCGCCGCGATGTTAGGAGGAGGGATTGCCTCCTTGCTGCGCTTTTCGGTCGGCGCATGGGTGGTTCACCTCTATCCGAATGCGAAGATCCCGTGGGCCACATTGGCGGTGAATTGGCTGGGATGCTTGTTGGTGGGGCTGATTTACGGTTGGGTTTCAGATCGCTGGCTGTTGGGCTTCCACCTGCGGTATTTGTTGGTCACGGGATTCCTGGGGGGATTTACCACCTTTTCGGCCTTCAGCGTGGAGACCATCCTTCTGTTTCGAAGAGGGGAAGCGGGTTTGGCCTGGGGTTATGTTTTGGCGAGTGTGGCAGGGGGATTAATTCTTGCCTGGGCGGGGGAGCGAATCGCAACCGCCCTCTCCGTCTGACCGCTTCTTTCTAAGCCACAGATCGTGCCCCCTGAGGATGGCACTTTTTCCGTAGCGGCGACGCACGTGATCGGAGGCCTCTGCCAACTGCCGACGTTCGGTGGGGCTCTTTTGCGGTAGGCCGGTCAGGGGCAGTTCCGGTTCCGGCAGGGCGCTATGGAGATTGGAAAGTCGAACCCCCACCAAACGCACACTTTCTGATCGGCTCCAGCTCCTCTTAAGGAGCGGTGCAAGCAGCGGATAGAAGTCATTTTCCAAGGGGGAGGGATCATGAAGGGAATCCGAACTGAAGGAAGAGAGGTTCGGTTCGAGTTCCTACTCCCGGTAACCAACGGGTAGGCAAGGGTGAGAGAAAGGTGTACTCGTTTCCGGGTGGAACATCCAAAATGTGATTGGGTTTTTTCAGCTTGGAGGCCACAGCGGAGCAGAACTTGTTGGTGGCAAGGCCTTGGGAAATGGTGATTTTTAAGTTTTCACGAATCAGCTGGGAGAGTCGGACGGCGGATTCTCGAGGGCTGCCATGGGTCGCACCAGTCAGGTCAAGGTAGCCCTCGTCGATCGAACAAATTTCAACCTGCGGAGTCAGATCGTAGGCATAGGCAAACATTAGCTGGGAGAAGCGTTCATACTTTTCGAAGTCGCCAGGAACAAGAATCAGTTCCGGACAGAGTTGCTTGGCCTTGGAGGTAGGCATGGCGGTGCGGACGCCACGGGCGCGGGCTTCGTAACTGGCCGAGGATACCACCCCCCGCTGGGTTCCGCCCACCGCGATAGCCTTCCCGCGGAGTCGGGAATCGGCAGCTTGCTCCACCGAAGCGTAAAAGGCATCGGCGTCCAAATGAAGGATGGAGCGAGTCTGGCTCACATGGTGCGGATGAGACAGGAAACCACACCTTGCAACA
>RGGS01000098.1 GCA_010024525.1 Verrucomicrobiota bacterium
TTGGAGCCTTGATCAGATCCATGGCGGGGCTCTTATAGTTGTGCGACCCTCCACACAGATGCACCCGCTGAGAAATTGTCACTTTCTCGCCAACCGTTAAAGGACCCAAGTTGTAAAGCAAGGCATCGAACCCCACCGAAGACCAATCTCCGATCTTGAGATTCCACGGGATAAAGATCTTCACACTCGGATCGATATGAACGTTCTTGCCCACCTCGGCCCCGAACATACGCAAAAGAAAGTTCCTCCAGCACCGCCAAGGCCCGGGACTCCAGCGAAAGAGCGGGTGGACCAACCCCCACAGTCCGCGTCCAAGCTTCTCACCCAAACTCCATTTCACTGCTTTTCGGTTAGCTTGTATGTCATACTCCGTCATTGCGCCTTGATCCTAATCGAAAGATTCATTCTCATCGAGCTCGTTACTCATCTGCCCAACGCTTGGCTTAAGTTGGAAAACTCTTTGCTAGGCAGAGCCCGACATCCTTGGCGGGCCGCAGTCACACGGTCTGCCGGGACGTCAGACCCTACCTGTGTCTTCATGCCTCTGGTCTTCCGCCTATCCCCATATCCTATATCTCATCTTAATCCTAATCTTCATCTAAACTATCCTTTGATACGCTTTGATTAGTTCCTTTGCACTTTTTTCCCAACCAAACTCCTTCTTCATCCATTTCCTGCCTCGCGCACCTATCCCCTTCCGCTTTACATCGGACATTTTTAACATTCTTCCCAATCCCGTCCTCACTCCCCTCACCCCAGGCTCACATATCACCCCACACC
This sequence comes from Verrucomicrobiota bacterium, assembly GCA_010024525.1. Lineage (GTDB taxonomy): Bacteria > Verrucomicrobiota > Verrucomicrobiia > Methylacidiphilales > Verrucolacustridaceae > Verrucolacustris. The sequence goes on from RGGS01000098.1 coordinate 781, forward strand.
CCCTTTCTTCCAGGTTCATGGATTGTATATCCTCAACTTTCTTAATCTTCATCTTCATCTTCAAACTTACGGCGCCCCACGGTGTCCCCGTGGTCGTCAGCACCGGTCTTCCCGCCGCCAACCCCTCCGCCACCACGATCCCGAAATTCTCTGAGTAAGTCGGAAGAGCCACAAACTCCGCATGGCCCAGCGCACACCACTTTGCCTCACCCGCCAACTCCCCCGTCCAAACTCCCTCACCCTTCAGTTCTTTCCTCACCCGGTCTGCATATTTCCCATCTTCCACCGGTCCAGCTATGGCCAACTCCCAGCCCGGATACCTCTGACGCACTTCCCTCCACGCCTTCGCTAGCTCCAGCAGACCCTTTTTGGGGTGAACTCGCGACATAAACACGATCCATTTCTTGCCTTTCAGCCCTGGAAACCTCTTTTCCAACACTTCCCTCCTCGGCACCCCTTCGGGAATCTCAACTCCATTCGCCGCCACCACCATCCCTGGCCCTTCGAAATTGCTCTTTAGGCCACCGCTCCGACGGGGCCATTTCCCTCCAGCCGCGGTGGAACGCGGGTCTACAGAGGGTTTCCCACCGCCTGTAGCCTGAAGCCCATCATCTCCCTTAATCTTAATCCTCATCCTCATCCGGAGGGCGGTCGCAATCACCTCCGCTTCCGAGCTCGAAGTAGCGTGGAACAAAGCTGCCGACTCGAGATTCTTTTTCTCAAAGAGTTGCCACACCACGGATTTACGTAACTTCGACTGGCCGAGCGACCATTCCTCCAACATGCCCCTCGGCGAGACCACTAGTGGCTTTCCCGCTTTTACTGCGGCTTTGCGCGCATAGTAGTTTGCCGCCAGCCACACCCCATGGTTGTGCACCACATCCGCTTTATTCGCCTCCTCCTCAATTAACCTCCGAAAGCTACACCCCCATCCTGCGGCTTTTTTATTCCATCGGTTTCCCGGAACTGTTCGCACTTTTACCCCTTCAGCCGTGGCCATGGGTCCCAGATATCGATAGTCCCGACACACTATCGTCACCTCATGCCCCAACTTTGCCTGCGCCGCCGCCAACGCCGGCACACTCACCGACGGCCCACCCTGGCGCAGATTGATAGAGTCGATGACGTGTAGAATCTTCAAATATCAACCGCCGAATATCAGCACCCAGCTTCGATTAGGATTAGGATTAAGATTAGGGACTGCATATGTCTATAACCTTGAATATCTTACACTATCCTCATCATCATCCTAATCATAATCCAACTTGCATCCTGAATAGTTGAGGTTTTTTTCTTTAAAGTAATAAATACCGCATCTTTATCTGGATTTTTTGGTTTAAATACATATGGAGACATTTGAGAGGCTGGAGGTTTGGCAAAAAAGCAAGGATCTTGCGATCCAACTATGTCGTTCCCTTAGCAATTGCCGAGATTACGGCCTGCGCGACCAAGCTCAAAGGGCGGCTGTGTCTATACCATCGAATATTGCGGAAGGAATGGAGCGGAATACCAAACCTGAGTACCGGAACTTTCTCGGAATCGCCAAAGGCTCAGCCGGCGAACTTCGCACCCAACTTCTGATTCTTGTGGAGCTTGGCCATATCAGTCCGGATCTTTTCCAGGAGTTGCACCAGGAAGCTCAAAGAATCTCCAAAATGCTCCACGGCCTCATCCGCTCCATGCGCTAATTTTTTCTCATCCTAATCATAATCCTAATCCTAATCGAAAAGCTTCTGTCTATTTTCTTTTTGGCTGTGAGCTAACAACGACCATCCCCACTCCCCCTTCACACCTCACCCGGTGCAGATGCACGGCGCCACGCTCTTCGGGACTTGGCAACTTCCACTGCCGCAAGATTTTCAACCGATCGGCCAAGTCCCCGTCCGGATTCACGTCCGGCAACGGTTCTGAACCTGTATCTTTCGTATTATTGTTTCGGCACGCCACCTGCATAAAGTTTGAAGATTTTGGTGCGGTCTCATTACTTAAACCGGAATCCGCATATCTGATCTTTGCTCCTCCATACGGGGTTAATCCCAGCAAGGTTACATAGAATTCCTCAGCTATTTTTCCAATTGTCAGATCCGCCCCGTGTGGCGCACATTGAACCAAGAGCACTTGCCCCTCTTTTCCATTCATCATAATTGCATTTTTTCCTGAATTCTCATCCAGCTTGTAGGGCGCAATCCGATTGCCGCACTGCAGAAAATCCCCGCGATCCGTCAGGTTGAGATAAATCTGCCCTTGCCCCTCATACCAGATGTCCCTGACCAACAATCTTCCCCCACTCCGCACATCATAGATTGGTGTGTTGGGCCGTAATCCAGCAGACCGGCTGCTCGCCCCCTGCAAGATCTCCACCGTCGCCCCGCCCCTATTACCTCTTTTGGATTTCGGCCCACCAAACACCGTCACCCCGTTGTGCCCATGATTCTCCAATACCACTCTAGCCTCGTCCAAGTCCTGCACCACTAGGCCGGGACCGAAGCCGTACGACTGCACTTGATCCCCTGAGACTGCGATTCCCGGCTGATCTCCCGTCTTGATTAATAAACCAGCTGCCCCACCCGCATCCGTCGAGGTTCCGATCGCCAAATCCTGCAGCACCACGCCCTTCGCCCCCTCGGAGATAACCATGGCATCACCCTCAAAATCCCCTCCCTTGGCAATCGTCGTTGCATTCAAAAGACCATCTCCCCGCAGGGTGACTTTTTTCCCAGCAGGCATTTTAAGCGGCCGATCAATCACATACCTGCCGGCAGGTAAATGCACCACCGTGCCATCCACCGCCTGGTCCAATGCCACCTGAATCTCCCCCGCCCCAGATCCGGGTTTTACCTCCATCACTGCCACTTTATACTCACTAGGATTTGCTGTTTTTCCTTCCACTTCCCGCTTTTCACCTTCCGCCTCCTGATCAATTTTTATCTCATTTCCCGCTTCCCTTACCGCATATCCCTTGCGGTCGATCTTGTACATTTCCTTCCCCGTTGTGGTGTTACCAATCAAAATCGCGTTCCCCGGCATTTCCTGCTGGTTGTTGGCTGCGAAAGCCACTGCCGGATTCGTGGAACCTTCCTGCAGCAAATACTGATTGTCCATGATCAGGGCGGGCCCCGAATTCCCGATCCAGTCACTCGCCTTTGGACGCTCAATCCGGTTGCCTTGAAGAGTGATGTTGGCTCCCGCCGAGGGACCATACTCGAACGCCAGAAAGCAACCTGAGTCTTGGGAAACATTTCCCACCAGCGCAAATTGCCCCAGATTGCCCATCCGCACATCGGCCTTGATGGTGTGATCGAAACGACTGCGATACACATTGAACGCCCCACACCCGGGGTTATTACTCACCCCGATTTCACAGTCGATGAACCGGCAGTCCCATATCCACCAATCCAACGAATTCCAGTTCTGGACAGAAATTCCCGTCCCGCATTTTTCAAAAACGCACCGTCTCACACAGGTCTCCGCTTGTCCCGCCATTTTGTCACTGCCCGCCTGTATTCCGATCGTCAAATTGCGAAAGGCACAATCCGCCACTTCGTTCCCGGTGGAGAACTCTGGCCCCCGCAAGATCCCGGCACTTACATGCCCCATGCCTTCCATCACCTCAAATCCGATCCCCCGAATCGTGCTGTACCAAGAGCCGTCTTGTACCATCGGCGCATCGACCGGTCCGGCCCACAGAATGCCGGTCACTTCCGACCCCTCTCCTGTAAACCGATCCCCTGCGACTCCTCATGCTTGGCCCGCAAAATGTTGAGTGTGCTGGTGATGCGGTACGACCCAGCCGGGAAAAAGAGAATCTTTCGGGTCGCCCTCTCTGGCCTTAAAAGATCCAGCCCCTTTTGAATCGCCGCGGTGTCGTCGGCCTGCCCATCCCCCACCGCCCCACACTCCGTCTTCACATCAATCCACGAGGCAAACGGCGCCGCCTCCGCTGATGCGTTTAGGATATAGAATATGGAAGATAGGATATAGGCAGCCCACCTCCCATATATGATTGTCCTCTTTTTTATTATATCGGTCTCTCCACTACTAACAATTAAACTCCTGCCAGCCTCCAGTCTGTAGCCATTAGCCTTTTCTTTTTTTCCAGAACCGTGCCTGCCCCAACTTGAATTTATTTCTCCATCTCTTTCTTCAACGTTTCCGTTAATGGACGGAGTTTACTGCTCACCACATCCCATATGATTTCATCGTCGACAGAATCATAACCGTGAATGATCCGATTCCGGATGCCCACAATCCTTCTGGCCTCGGGAATCCTCTTTTCCAGCGTCGGCTCGTCCGCCAAGGCTCGATTTAACGCCTCTCCCAGAATTTCCAACTGCCTCTCCACTCCGGAACGAAGCAACTCATCCTTCCGGTACTGGTCGAGGGTCTTTCCCTGACAAAATCCACAAGCGGTTTCCGCAGCTTTTTGCGCGTCAAGCACGCCGTTTTTGGAGTGCGGGTTTCATACAACACTTTCCGGTCGGCTTCGACTTGGGAGCGGAAAATTGGGTTGCGGATGGAATTTTCTGTTAACAGATCCACTTTCCTGCCCAACACCCTCTCCGCCTCCTCCGCAAAATCGCCTCGGCAGACCAGCTCTGGTGCCAGGGCTGGTCGGAGCCCAACGCGGGCAGCGACCTCGCGGCGGGCCGCAGCACAGCGCGCCGCGTCGAAGGCGGCTGGCGGCTCTCGGGCCAGAAGACCTGGGCCACCCGCGGCGCCTTCTGCGACGCCTTCTTCGGCCTCTTCCGCACCGACCCCGACAGCCAGCGCCACAAGGGGCTCACCTACTTCATGGCGCCCCTCAAGGGCGAAGGCGTGACCGTCCGTCCCGTGGACCGGCTCGATGGCGACCAGGGCTTTGCCGAAATCTTCCTCGACGACTGCTTCGTCCCCGATGACATGGTCATTGGCCAGGTGAACCAGGGCTGGAATGTGGCCATGGCCACCAC
>RGGS01000099.1 GCA_010024525.1 Verrucomicrobiota bacterium
GCTGGCCACAGCCACGAGCGCGGCAAGAACTGAAGTAATGCGCTTGATCATTTTGTTTTTTCTCCTTGTTTGTGTTTGTTTGTGTTCACAAGGCACCGTGATTGTTAAGCCAAAGTACTCTGTGAACTGGGAAATAGTAATGGAACCACCACCCGGGTCAACAAAATATTTTGAACGTTTTTGACCCCCACCTGTCGGTATAGGTTCAAATTACGAGCGTCTCCGAGGGTGTTCGGCAAGAAGCGCAGGCCGCCAAAGCCTGCGCTTTTTGTTTATAGCATTGATTGATAATCACTTGGGCTTTAGCCGGCCCGCCGTCTTCCCCTCTCCAGAGTCATTAGTTCTTTATTCACAATATGATGTGGATTGAACCCATAAGAACCAGGCAGGAAGATAAATAATAGCCAGATCCATCAAGCCATCCCAGCCAGCCAATGATATGTAATATACTCCCATTAGGCCCTGACCTCCCCAAATGGGACAATCTCAATGATCACCCCTTAACTTAAGCCTCGAAATAGGAATTGAAAACTTGGCGGGCTCAATCGAGACCGCCCTATCTAAGCATCAAGCTACCCGCTAGGTAAGGCCCGACATCCTGGGCGTGCCGCAGTTAAAAATTGGTATCTCAAGCCTAGCCGGAAGATTTTAAAGGACAGGTGGGATAAGTTGGATGGTTGCTTAGTCCTTCCCCATTTGGGAAAGCCTAACCCACTGTATCATTTCTCTGCTTTACGCTTTCTAAATTCGAATTTCCAAATCCCGAATCAAATCATTACTACGATGTCTGATGTCTAAACGACTAAAAGACTATCGCAGTGCCTCGCCCAGCTTATTCCGAAATCTTCAACCGAAGGAACTTTCGGTTGGTGCCATCGATCGGAACGGTGGCCGTCTTTTTGATGACGTCCACGCCGTTCACATTGTTCGTGCCCAGGGTGGCGATATTACTGCTGGGAACGCTGCCCCAATTGGAATCCGCCAAGTTGGTGTGCACCTGCGGGGTTACCAAGTTCGAATTCGTGGCATTTTTACGAACGTAATAGGTCATCACCAGGCTGCTACTGTTGAAGGTGGTCGAAGGGTAGTTAGACGGGCTCACGGCCGTTGAGGAGTTGGACGCCCCATAGGCATACTGCAAAAGCAGATCCGCCGACGGCAGGTTGCTTCCCCGCCAACCGGAGAAGGAACTGTCGGGAGGTGGGGCAATGGTAAAAGTGACCGCCTGATTATTCGTCCCCGCCGCATTCGTGGCCGTCAGAATCGCATTGGTAAACGTGCCGGCTGCCGTTGGCGTGCCGGTGATTGCCCCACTGGAGGCGACCGATAACCCGCTCGGCAGACCCGTCCCAGAAAACACGATCGGCGCATCCCCGGTGGCCGTGATGTTGTTGCTGAAGGCCACGCCTACCGTGCCCGTGAAAGCATTGGTGCTGGTAATCGTCGGTGCAACGGCTGTCTGCACTTCCACACTCCCCGTTACCTCAAAATCCACATTCGGATTGCTGTCTTTATCATAAATATACCAAGTGCCAGTGGTGTTGGTACCACCAAAATTAACGATCCGGAAGGTGACCGACGTGTTGGCCGGAACATTTTGTAACGTCGGATTGGTGCTGAGATCAATCGCGGCCGCCAAACTGTCACCCGCGCTGTTGGTTCCAGGGTAAGTCAAAGCCGCCACATCGCTGAAAGATCCGGAACCGATCTGCACCTGCACCACCCCGCTTGCGGGGCCGGAGCTGGAGCGGCGATAATTCATCTTGCTAATCCCGCTGAGCGACAATTTGTATCCGTTGGTGGCCGCGATCGTGAAACTTACAAATTTATTCGAACTTACTGCCGTGGCGGCATCCGGGGATGACCAGTCAACACCTCCCCATCCCCGCGCAGCTGCCGTACCGGATGTCAGAACACCTGATCCACGGGTTAGACCGTTGGAAACAATCAAGTTACTGGCGGAAACCGTGGGATACCATGGGCTGACGCCGTAGCTGGTCTCCCCTCTGGCATCCCATCCAACCAAGGAATTGGAACTGACCCCACGCGTGGCGTCATACACGTTGCCGGCAACAGTCAGATCATTGGTAAGTCCCGAGCTGACGTGGCGAACTAAGGCGCCTGATAAAGCACCTTGGGCCGCCGATGCACTGATTCTAACGTAAAGTGTCGTGTTGGTGACCGTTCCGCCGGCCGGCTTGACAGTAAGTTCATTGGTGAAGACGGAATTGTCGGAACTGATCTGCAGATCCGTGCCCGAGGTCGTCACCGTCACGTCATTGGTCAGGTTGCTGCCCTTACACCAAAACCCATGTGCTGTTCGTGCTCAAAGTTCCACTAGCTAGATCGGCAGCGTAGTTGTCGGTGCTGGAGCGGAGAGCGTAGGCCGCCGGCCCGGTGCTTGTGGCGCGATGGCCAAAAGAAAAATTGGTGATGGCCAGGTTGCTGCTGCTGACCGGCGCGGTGACAGTGATCTCAAAATAGGCACTTCCGCTGGCATTCGTATTCAGTATTCCAGTCCGGGCAGCTACGCTGGCATTGGCGCTGCCGGAAGCCGCCAATCCAAAGGAATTTGTATAGCCGGATGAGACGGACGACGAGCCGAGCATTGTATTTGTCCCGTTATTATTTCCAAAGGCCAGCGCTCCAATCGTCCAGCCAGAGGGCGTCACAGTGGGCGTGTCGGTGTTAAAGTTCCAATAAGCCACCCCGCTCGGATAAACCAACAAGGTCTGTGTTGCATCTGTGGCCGCGTTCCAATTCTCGTTGCCAGCCTGGCTGGCGGTAATTGTCGTTGTTCCACTCCCCACGACCGTCACCGAGTTGCCGGAGACGGTCGCCACGTTGGTATTAGAACTGGCATAGCTGACCGCTAAACCGGAACTGGCTGTGGCCGAAATAGAGAAAGGAGCATCCCCCACCACCTTCGCCGGCAGCACGGCAAACGTGATGGTCTGGTTGCCCTTGGTGATTTCGAAGCCGATTGTGGCATTGCTGCTGGTTCCCGTCACGTTGTCCGCCGTCACCGTGATGCTGTTCGTCACCGCATTGGTGGGCGTACCTGTGATGGTACCGTTGTTGGAGTTGAACGTCAGCCCTCCCGGCAGCGTACCGGAAACTAGCGCGAAATTCGTGGGACTGCCCGAAGCCGGAATCGTCTGAGAAAAAGCAGCCCCCACTTGACCTGTAAAGTTGGTGGCTATGATCACTGGCACCTGCCCCGCCTGATTGATCATCCCGCTCACCGCCAGATTGGTGCTGGCGGAGCCGCTGACATGGCTGATGGAAGCGGAAAAGTTATTGGTGGCCGTCGAACTGGCGGCGATCCGGGCAAAAATCGTCGTCGAGGCAACCACCCCCGCATTCTGGGTCAAGTTGATGGCGTTGGTCGAAAATCCCGATGAGCTGTTCGTGCTCACCTCCACCAAAGACGAGTTGGGTGTGATGGCGATGTTGGTTGAGCCTAAATTTGTGCCGCTGACCGTGTAGCTAATCGGAGCCGAAGCCGAGTCAGTGAATGTGGAACCAAGGTTGAGTGAATTTGTAGAGAGCGTGATCGCAGGAGTTGTCGTCAGAGTGCCAGTAATTTTAGCTTCATCTATGGCCCATGTTTCATTTGCATCGTTGTTGAGCAAAACAACGCGCACCGTCAGATTTTGAACAGCAGGCAAGGCTGACACCTTCAAAGTGCTGAAGCCATCTGATGTTCTGTCGCCTCCAGCGCTTGGGGCAAAAGCGGAGAATGTGTTGTTAGCAGCGTAGGCATTTGAAGCTACACCAGTCCCTGCCGAGTAGGCCCATCGGGCATTGCTAGCCCCAGAAACTCGCAACCTCTGGTACCAAGTTGTTCCGCCGTCAGGACTGACTTCTATAGTTACGTTGTCACCAGCGTCAGCGCCGTTCGCTGCGCTAGTACCAGTCGAAATTGATGCAAGGCGGAGGGAAAACTCGATATTGGCAAAATTCTGAGCATCGACAGATGAAAAAAGCAAAGTTCGAGAGCTGCCAGCAACACGATACCCGGTGGAGCCATCCGTAAAGTATGGTGAATTAGCAGGAGCAGTGTTTGAGGCGGGCGTATTGCCGGAAATAGTGCCCGCGGTTCCTCCGGTACCGGAGACAGTATATGTCATCGTTGGCGTTCCCGGTGATGTTTCAAAATTCTGCACGCCAACAATCGTCTGCGCCTGCGCCGCCACGGAAAGTCCAAACGCCAAAACAGCTGCGAAGAAAAGGTTCCGCGTTATGCGTGCCCGAATCCGCAATCCGAAATCCGCAATGCCAAATTTCCCCATTTCCCTGCAGCCTTTTTCCCGCTTCCCTCCATCACTAACGCCTAAACGACTAAAAGACTTCTGCAGAGGAGAGTTCATTTTTTAATCTCCAGAGTTAGATGCGACGAAGTTGCTGGGCTGTGAAGACAACCCCTGTTTAGACCGTTTTTGGTCATGACAGTACCACACTACAAATGTGCTACGGATTCGGCGGATTGCTAGGGCCTTTTTGTGACACTTTGATGGCAAAATGTGGACATATATTTATATATAAAAACATGCAGACTAGAGCTTTACGCCTATAAACAACGATTATTAGAAAATCTTAATAAGCACATTTTATACCGGAATCCACACATCTCTCTAAAGGGCTAGGTGTTTGGTGGAAGGTTTAAGGCGGGAGGTGGAAGTCTCAGGGGCAAGCTGTTTAGCGGTTTCGTCGTTAGTGATGGAGGAAACGATCAAAGCTTCCGGGTTCACTCCATGACTAAAGCCTAAATGGCTGAACCCCTTCCTGCTCGCCTGCAGCCTACAGCCTCTTCAAAAACAGAAAGGCCGAGAGCCTTTTAGCTCCCAGCCTCTCTTCAACTTTAACTGAAATCTAAAACAACAATTATCTGACCGCCTTCACCCGCAGGAAGCCGCGGGTCGACCCGGTGTTTAGTTCGGCCTCATAACGAGTGTAGCCGGCAGGCTTGTTGGTCTGATCAGCAGAGACCGAGGGCGTTACCGTGGTGCCACTGTCAAAAGCCGTGGCCAGGTCGGGCAACGACTTCACGGTGTAGTTTACCCCGCTGTCCCGCTGCAAGTAGGTCAGCTTGATCGTACCCGTACCGGTCGCCAGCGTGGCCGCGCGGCTAGCTCCGCTGACCGGGCTGGTGCCGAAGGCCAGCTCCGCATTGTTGTCCATTCCATCGCCGTCCGGATCAGCCGTGCCGGCGGCGTTCGCCCCACTCAAGCCGAAGCCCGCTAGGTAATCCGCCAAAGGATCAGCCGCCGCCACGATGACCGTTCGCGTCACCGGCGTGGCCGCATTGCCGGCCGCATCGCTCGCATTGTAGGTGATCGTGTAAGTCCCAGCCACCGCAGTGTTCACGGTTCCGGATGGCGTCACCGTCACGCTGCCGTCAATTGCATCCACTGCGGTCGCACCGGCGTCCGTATAGCTGTCTCCTACCGTCAGGTTGATGGCGGCCGATCCGTCCCGGGTGATCACTGGGCCGATGCCGTCGTCATTATTATAGTAAGGTGTGGGATTGATAGTGACCGCCACCCCATTGGAGCCCAGCGTGTAGGAGCGATTCAGGAGATTATTGGTTCTCGGAGCGTCGACCCGCTCAAACGGCATCGTGGTGGCTGCATTTGTTTTCCAAAACTTGTAAGAGAGCACGCTTCCGGCATCCCCAGGCACCACGAAAGTCCCTGAGTAAA
>RGGS01000100.1 GCA_010024525.1 Verrucomicrobiota bacterium
AACCACCTCATGAGGCAAAGTGCTTGGGCCGATATTGTAAATATGGAGATTCTTTTTGGCGTTCTCGGTGCCTTTGCGGATCGCTTCGCTGACTTCGCGGGCCTTGCCAAAACCCACCCCCACCTTTCCCTTGTTGTCGCCCACCACCATCAGGGCGCTAAAGCTAAAACGCCGGCCACCCTTGACCACCTTGGCGCAACGGTTCACAAAGACCACCTTCTCAAACATTTCCGAGGGAGTACGGGTCCGGTCCCGGCGCTGGGTGGGCTCGGGAGTCGGGATAAATTCAGAAGTCTTGGAAAAAGCCTTCTCGGGCACAGCCTCCACATCCTTCATCTCGGGAGTGGGGGTCTCTTCGGTCACGGGGGCGGTGGTCATCAATTTACCTCTTTTAGAATTTCAGGCCGCCCTTGCGGGCCGCCTCGGCGAAGGCCTTCACCTTGCCATGATACAAAAAGCCGCCTCGGTCAAAAACCACATTGGAAATTCCCTTTTTGGAGGCGCGTTCTGCCATCGCCTGACCAAGCTTGGCTGCCCCGGCCAAATTGGCCTTGGTCGATTTCTTGAGGCTCTCCTCCAGGCTGGAGACGGCCGCCAACGTCTTCCCGGCCGAATCGTCAATCAACTGAGCATAGATGTTGCGACCGCTAAAGGAGACGCAGAGACGAGGTTTCGAAGTTTCCCCCCGTACCCGGGAGCGAACCCGCTCATGAATCCGGATACGACGTTCGCGACGAATTTTGGATGGATTAGGCATATGGGTTTAGGCCGACTTGCTCTGCGCAGTCTTGCCCTCCTTGCGGCGGATGGTTTCCCCGGCATATCGAACACCCTTACCCTTGTAAGGCTCGGGGGGATGATACCCGCGAATGTCGGCGGCTACGGCGCCAACGAGTTGTTTGTCCGAGCCCTCCACGGTCAGACGAACATTGTCAGCCACCGTGATCTTGATTTCGGTCGGAATGGGATATTCGATTGGATGGGATTTTCCAAGGTTGAGCACCAGTTTCTTCCCCTGGACCGCTGCTTTAAAACCGACCCCGATGATCTCCATCTGCTTCACGTATCCGGTGCTTACCCCCTGAATGACATTGCTGACCAAACTGCGGGCGAGCCCGTGCAGAGATCGGGAGGTGCGCTCCTCATTTTCACGCGACAGCACGATCCGGGCCCCATCCACCCATGACACCACGCGGAGTGGAAAGGATTGGCACGCCCAAACCACCAAGATACCGGGGGATCTCCCGCACGCCCACATAGCGACGCAATCCTGGCTTGGAGAGCCGACGGATACAGGTGATCGCTTTGCCGTTACGGGTGTTGCCGGCCTTCAGGGAAATGTGAAAGTCTGTGTGTTTCCCATCCTTCTTCAGTTCAAAGTCCTCGATGAAGCCCTCTTTTTTGAGAATGGACAGCACGTCGCCCCGCATCCGGGAATGCTTGGCCTTGATTTTCTTAAGCCCCGCCGTGGAGGCATTGCGCAACTGGGTCAAAAAGTCAGCTAATGGGTCGGTTACCATAAATCCTTTACCAGCTGGCCTTGGTTACGCCGGGGATTTCGCCACGCAGCGCCATCTCCCGGAACTGAATGCGACTCACCCCAAAACGACGAATGTAAGAGCGCCGACGCCCCGAAATCGAGCACCGGTTGTATTTCCGGGTCGAGAACTTGGGTTTTTTCTTCTGCTTAAGCCGCCAACACTTCTTGGCCATGGTTTTTCTCCTTGTCGCCTGTCTTGGCGGGTTGATCCGGGGTATGGGAACGCGCAATAAAAGGCATCCCCATCTGCAAAAGCATCTCCCGGGTCTCCTCCCGGTTGCGACCACTGGTCACAAAGGTCACGTCAAAACCCAAATTCCTCTTCACCTTATCCAACTCGATCTCCGGAAAGATTGAATGATCCTTCACGCCGAGGGTGTAGGCCCCACGACCATCAAACCCACGGTTGGGAATACCCCGAAAGTCACGGATCCTGGGTAGGGCTGCACGGATGAATCGGAGCATGAAGTCATACATCATTTTACCGCGGAGCGTGACCTTACAACCGATCTCCTGATGCAAACGCAGATTGAAATTCGAGATGCTTTTTTTGGATTTGGTTTTGATCGGTTTCTGTCCCGCAATAAGGGTTAAATCGTGCACGGCATCTTCGAGAGCGTTCTTCACATCCCCGGAGGAACCCACTGAGCAGTTTAACACGATTTTCTCCAACTTTGGCACCTGATGGACGTTGGCGTAGCTCCGCGCCTTGATCATGGCAGGCACCACGGTTTTCAAATAATGAACTTTGAGGTCGTTTTCCATGGGTTATTTTTTGCCTTTGGCAGGCTTTTTCTTGTCCTTGGCCTTTCCGGCGGTTGGACGGTTCAACAGTTTAACATTGGAGATATGAATGGAGCCTTCACGCTCGACGACACCCCCCTTGGGATTGTCCTGGGTCGGACGCACATGCCGCTTGATCATGTTCACCCCCTCGATCAGGACCCGGAGGGATTCGGTCTTCACTTCCAGGATTTTTCCTTTTCGACCCCGCTGGGAACCGGTGATCACCTCAACTTCATCCCCTTTACGTACGTGAAAACTCATTGCCATGTCCTCAAAGAACCTCGGGAGCGAGGGATACAATTTTCATGAAATTCTTTTCCCGCAACTCCCGGGCTACCGGACCAAAGATACGCGTACCGCGGGGATTCGAGTCCTTGTCGATAATCACCGCCGCGTTGGAGTCAAAACGAAGATAAGAGCCGTCGGGTCTGCGGATCGGGAACTTGGTCCGCACAATGACGGCCCGAACCACCTCGCTCTTTTTAACCGTGCCGTCCGGCGCGGCTTCTTTCACGTTGGCCGTGATAACATCCCCCACCCTGGCGGTAAGAGTTTTGCGGCCAATCACCCCGATCATCGTCGCTCTGCGGGCGCCCGTGTTATCGGCGATATTGAGCCAAGACCGTATCTGGATCATGACACCGCTCCCGCCGGAGCTTCGGCTTGGGCCAAGACCTCAACCAACTTCCAACGTTTCAACCGGCTTAACGGACGGCATTCCACGATCCGCACCGTGTCTCCCTGCTTGGCTTTCTTTTCCTCGTCATGAGCATAAAGCTTTTTCCGCAAACGGATGATTTTCTTGTACTGAGGATGCGGCATCCGACGCTCCACCTGAACCACTATGGTTTTTTCCATTTTGGCCGATACGACCTCACCGATTCTTTCTTTGGCAACGACTTGTTTTTCCACCGGGGTGCTCATTTGGATCCTTTCACCGCGGCTGCGTGGCGGTTTTCCGTACGGGCGGTCTCAATCTTGGCGATGGCACGACGGATCTCCCGGAGACGGCTGGGTTTTTCCAGCTGACCGGTCTGCTGCTGGACGCGCAGTTGGAAACGCTCCCGGCGGAGTTCCTCCGCCTTGCGCGCCAACTCCGCCTCCTTCAGTCCGCGTACTTCTTCAATCTTCAAAATACCAGTCTCCTCTCACGGTTGATGAACCGGGTGGCCATCGGCAACTTACTTGCCGCCAACCGGAAACACTCTTTGGCATCGATTTCGGCCAGACCATCGAGCTCAAAAAGGATAGTGCCAGGCTTAATAACTGCCACCCAAAATTCTGGCTGCCCTTTTCCCTTACCCATCCGGGTTTCCGGTGGGCGCGCCGTCACGGACTTGTCCGGAAATACCCGAATCCAGAGTTTCCCCTTCCTTTTCATGTTGCGGGTCAGAGCCACCCGTGCGGCCTCGATTTGGATATTCGTCAACCAGCAACGCTCCAGCGACTGCAACCCGAAGGCACCGAAGGCCAGCGTGATGCAACGGGAGGCGAAGCCCTTACGGCTGCCTCGCTGGGTCTTGCGGAACTTAACTCTTTTGGGAACTAAAGCCATAAGGGTAGCGGGCCGGTCAGGCCTTGTCCTCCGGTTGGCAAATCCAAACCTTCACTCCGATTTTTCCGGCGACGGTCATGGCTTCGGCGAAACCGTAATCAATGTTGGCCCGGAGAGTGTGCAGGGGAACCTTGCCCTCGTGATACTGCTCCGTGCGGGCGATTTCCCCTCCCCCGAGACGTCCGCCCACGCGGATTTTCACCCCGGCAGCACCGAAATCCAGGGTGGTCTGCATTGCTTTTTTAACCGCCCGACGGAAGGAAACTCGGCGCTCCAGCTGCAGGGCAATGTTTTCCGCCACCAACTGGGCGTCCAGCTCGGGATTCTTGATCTCCTTGACGTCGATCAAAACCTCGCGGTTTGGGGTCAGTTGCTGGGTCTCATCCCGCAACTTATCCAACTCACTCGCCTTTCGGCCGATCACCAGGCCCGGACGGGCGGTATGCAGGGTCACCCGGACGCGATTCGATGCACGTTCGATCACGATCTTGGAAATGGCGGCACTCTCCAGCCTCTTCTTTATGAAGTGGCGGATCTGGTAATCCTCATGCAGGAAGACGGGAAAATTCTTTTTGTCCGCATACCAGACGGAGCGCCAATTGCGCGTGACCGGTAGCCGGAAACCGATTGGATGTGTCTTTTGTCCCATAACGTATCTTATCCCTTCCCTTCAGTCTTCGATTTGGCCGACTTCTTGTTTTTTGTCGCAGGCTTCTCCACCGAAGGAGAGGCTTCCCGCAGCGTGATGCGAATGTGACTGGTGCGTTTCCGGATGGGCCCCGCGCTCCCGCGTGCCTTGGGTTGAAACCGATGAAAAGTCGGACCCTCGCCGACCATCACCTCATGAACCACGAGTTTTTCAGCGGGAATAGAGTGGTTGTTTTCCGCATTGGCCACCGCGGAACGAAGGGTCTGAATGAGCAGCTTGGCGGATTTTTGGGGTGCAAAACGAAGCCTCGCATCAGCTTCCGGGGCGGCCAGACCACGCAGGGCCCGGGCGATATCCCGGATTTTGAAGGCGGACATGCGGGCGTACTTCATTTCGGCCCGGGAAGTTTTTAATTCATTGCTCATTTTTCAGCCAAGATCGCGGCGCGATCCCCCACTTTAAGTTCCGTTCCTTGGTTCAATTGCTCTGTCAGCCCTGCGGAAACCAGTTCTCGGACTTCGATCAAACGACAACTTCCAATCACCTTGTCTCCCCGCAAAATCCGGAAAGGCATCCCTTCCCGCGCTCCCTGTGCGCGACCCAAATTGAGAACCAGCGCCTGCTGCTTCCGGTCGATCGCCACCACCTGGGCATCGGTCACGCCGGATGCCAAGGGTCGGGCCTCGTTGGAACTCTTCACCACGGACGCGAGGTCCCGCTGTGCAGACTCCAACTCCACCCGGGAGGCGGTTTTCTTGGCCGGATCCGGCTCCCCTCCCCAACGGATGGCGCACTCCACAGTCTTCTTGGCCTTTTCGGCAAGGATTTCAAAATTCCTCTGGGCGCGGATCAATTCTCCGGAAAGCCGCGCCACTTTGTCCTGGGCATCATGAACATCGGGACTGAGCGCGGTCAGGCCCAGCACTTCGTCCCTACGCCTGAGCTCCAACCACGCTTCCCGGTAGGCCTTGGCCTCGGCCTGCGCCATGGCCAGTTCATCCACCGGAGCCTGCTGGATGGACCATGCAGGCGCAGTCAGGATCAGACTGAAAAGGATCAGGGTGAACTTCATTACTTCGTGACCTTCTCGGTGTGACCACCGTGCTTCTTGAA